>NZ_DAOLKE010000327.1:0-3892 GCF_035331805.1 Plasticicumulans sp.
CTGGCGGCGGGCCTCGGCGTCGCGCTCGGCAGCCTGGGCGGCGATCCGGGCCTCCTGGCGCGCGCTCTCGGCGCGCTGCTCGGCCTCGCGCAGGCGCTGCTGTTCGAGCATCAGCTCGCGCTGTTCGGCTTCGAGGCGCACGCGCGCCAGCGCGTTCTCGCGCAGCACGCCGACGGCGCGCGCCATGTCGCCGAGTTCGTCGTGGCGGGCGGTCTCCGGCACCTGCGTATCCAGCCGGCCGGCGGCGAGCTGTTCCACCGCCGTGTTGATGCGCGCCAGCGGCGCGACCATCAGCCGGCGGATCGCCAGCACCAGGCCGCCGACGAGCACCGTCAGCAGGGCGATGGCCACGCCGAGCTGCTGCCAGAGCGCCGTGCGCAGCACGGCGTCGACCTCGGCGAGGCTCCAGCGCACCGCCAGCAGGCCGACCGTCGCCTCCCCGGACTGCACGGCGAGCGCGACCTCCAGACCATCGGCCACCTGCCGGACCAGAGGCTGCGCCGGCCGGGCCTTGCCGGACTCCAGGGCCGGCCAGGCCGAAAGCGCGGCGCCGGTGGCGCGCGGCGCGCGGTATTCGGCGAGCGGCCTGCCGCTGGCATCGAAGACCACCAGCGCGTCGAGCACCGGCTCGGCGGCGCCGCTCAGGCTCGCATAGGCCTGCTCGATCGCCTGCGGGCGGCCGAAGCGCACGCCGCCGGAAACCTGCGCGGCCAGCAGCCCGCTGGTGCGCACGTAGCCATCGCTGACCTGATCGAGCAGTTCGTTGCGCAGGCGATGCTGATCGAGGCCGAGCAGCAGCGCGCAGCCGAGGCTGACGACGACGGCGACCAGCGCGATCAGCCGCGTGCCGGGACGCGCATGCCAGCGCCGCGGCGCAAGAGGCGCGGACAGGACGGCGCTGGCGGGCAGCACGGCCGCGGCCGCACCGGGGATGGCGGGGGGAATGCAGGCGTTCATGACCGGATCGATCTCCGCGGACTCACTGCATTTCCAGGGCTTCGGCATCGAGGCCGACGGTCACGGCACCGATGGCTGCCCCGCTCGCCGGATCGACGACGGTGGCGCTGACCTGCACCTGGAAGCGCTGCGTGGACTCATCGAGATCGACCTTGTCGATGAACACCGCGCCCGGGCCGAGCGCGTAGGTCTTCTGCCACTTGGCCTCGTCGCCCTGCCAGTAATCCGAGGTCAGGTCGCTCTGGCCGGCGTTGAGGCCACGCTCATCCATCACGAACAGCTCGGTGACCAGCCCCTTGCTGGCCCGGGCGCGGCCGGCGAGGTACTTCGACAGCGGGTTGCCGAGCAGGCCGTTGATCATCGGCTTGTCGGCGGCTTTGGTCTCGGCACGCCAGGCCTGGTCGAGCCGGTCGATGTCGGCCTGCGTCAGCGCCGCGTGTCCGGCGTTCTGCGCCTTCAGCGTCTCGACGACGACCGCATCGGCCATCCACGCGCGCAGCGTGCCTTCGACGAACTTGCGGGCGGCAACCTCATGGCTGCCTTCGGCGCCGGCCGCGGAGCACAGCAGCAGGCCGGCGATGACGGCAGCAAGGCCATGAATACGGCGATGGGTCTTGTACTTCGGGGGCATGGCGTTCTCCTTCCTCCCGGATCCCTCCGGAGACTTTCGTTATGGGCAGGCAGATCACCGGCCGCAGCAGGGCGGACGATCAGAACCATCATCGGCAGCCCGGCGCGACTGTGAAGGGCGAGCGGCCGCGAGTGCTCCCGGCACGCGCAGGGCGGGACCGGCTGCGGAAGCGCAACCGGCCGGCAGCAGAAAGGATTTACGGAACCGTCACTTGAGCCGTGGATTCGCCGCTGCCGGAAAGCGGGATCCCGGCGGCGACCGTAGCCGCCACCGCGATCACAGTCAGGTTTTTTTACACAAGATCACGGTTGCGCGGGCAGTTCCGCGTACGCGGCGAGGCGTTGCGCCTCGCTGTACAGCGCCCGCTGCCAGCCGGCGCTGTGGGCGTGCTTGTCGACATCGCGCCAGTCGAGACCGCAGTGGTGCATCGCGGTGACGAAATCGAGCGCGTAGGCCTCGGTCTCGAAGTCGTCGAGCGTGCGGGCGTGCACCGGCTGCTGATAGCGATCCCAGTAGGTCGCGGCCGAGGCATGCGCGTAGCGCGCGAGCACGTCATCGAAGTCCTCGGCGGCGACCTGCAGCGCCGCCTCGCGCGTCGTGCCGCGCTCGCCGGCCTGCCAGGGGCCGAGTTCGACGTGCAGCCCGGTGTAGCGCTGCACGTCCTCGGCCAGGGCCGGCCGGTTCGCCGTGACGTTGCCCGGCTCGCAGGCGATGCGCACCGGCACGCCGTGCTCGATCTGCAGGTCGCAGTGCGGGTTCAGGGTGTACCAGCCGTTGCGTTCGGTTTCGGTCATGGTGGCCACTCCTTCAGTGGGCGGCGGACTCCAGGGTCCGCCGCCGACAAGTCAAGCACCTCAGCCGAAAAACGCGTAGGCCACGGTCACCGCAGCGAAGAATCCGGCGGCATCGGCGATCAGCGCGCAGGCGAGCGCGTGGCGCGTGATGCGCACGCCGACCGAGCCGAAGTAGACCGCGAGCACGTAGAAGGTCGTCTCGGTCGAGCCCTGCACGATGCAGGCGAGCCGCCCGGCGAAGCTGTCGACGCCGTGCGCCTGCATGGTCTCGATCATCATGCCGCGCGCGCCGCTGCCGGACAGGGGCTTGAGCAGCATCACCGGCACCGCATCGACCCAGCGCGCATCGAAGCCGAAGCCGCCGACCAGCGCGCGCAGGGCATCGAGCACGAGGCCGAGCACGCCGCTCGCGCGCAGCAGGCCGATCGCCACCAGCATCGCGACCAGGTACGGGATGATCTTCACGGCGGTCGTGAAGCCCTCCTGCGCGCCCTCGATGAACACCGAGAACGCATCGAGCCGCCGCCAGGCGGCCGCCGCGACGAAGGCGCCGATCAGCGCGAGCAGCGCGCCGTTGGCGAGCAGCGCCGAGCGCTCCGCCATGCCGGCCGGCTCGCCGGCGACCCAGGCCACGAGCGCGGCGAGCAGCAGGCCGATGCCGCCGAGATACGCGAGCACCACCGGCTGCCACAGCGCCAGACGCTGCCAGCAGGCGCAGGCGATCAGCCCGGCCAGCGTCGAACAGCCGGTCGCGATCAGGATCGGCAGGAACACGTCGGTCGGATCGGCGGCCCCGAGCTGGGCGCGGTACGTGAACACCGCCAGCGGAAACAGCGTGACGCTGGAGGCGTTGATGACGAGGAACAGGATCTGCGCATCGCTCGCGCGCTGCGGCTGCGGATTCAGCGACTGCAGCTCGCGCATCGCCTGCAGGCCGAGCGGGGTGGCGGCGTTGTCGAGGCCGAGCACGTTGGCCGCCATGTTCATCGTCACCGCGCCCTGCGCCGGATGCCCGCGCGGCACCTCGGGCATCAGCCGCGCAAACAGCGGCGCCAGCAGCCGCGTCAGCGCCGAGACCAGCCCGGCGTGCTCGCCGATGCGCAGCAGCCCGAGCCACAGCGTCATGACGCCGGTCAGCCCGAGGCTGATCTCGAAGCCGGTCTTCGCCATCTCGAAGCTGGCCCGGGTCATCTCGCCGAGCACGGCGGGCCGGCCGCCGAACGTCGCCTCCCAGAAACCGCCCGCCAGCGCGACCAGCAGGAAGCCGATCCAGATTGCATTCAGCATGCCGCCCTCCCGCGGACTTTGCGCGGGGCGCGAGCGTACGGGATTGCGGGCGGCTCAGGCGACGAGATGGAAGCCGGCACCGATGCCGGCGAGCGCGCGGGCGGCGTCGGCATAGGCCGCGAGCGCGCGTTCGATCAGCGACGGCGAAGGCCCGGCCGCGCCGCTGTCCTGCCCGTCGCGGCCGGCGGCACGTGCACGCTCGTCATGCGCTTCACGCTGCGCT
>NZ_DAOLKE010000328.1:0-3858 GCF_035331805.1 Plasticicumulans sp.
CTCGCGCGCGCTGTCGGCGAGCACTGCGAGCGCGCTGGCCTCGACCGGCGCCGGCGCGGCGGTGCCCGGGGCCGGCGGCGGCGATGCGGGTTCCTTCCACGGGTCCGGCGGCGGCTGGTCGCTCATGCGGGTGGCTCCATACAGGGGTTCAGGCGGCCGCCGCCGGCAGCGAGGCGAGCAGCGCCGGCAGATCGGCGATGTCGTCGAGGCAGGCGAGCGGCGCATGCCGCAGCAGCAGTTCGGGGGCGTGGCAGCCCCAGGTCGCGCCGATGCCCGCCATGCCGGCGGCGCGTGCCATCGCCAGATCGAATTCGGTGTCGCCGATCATCAGCGCGCGCGCGGCCGGCACGCCGGTCTCGGCGAGCAGTTCGTGCAGCATGCGCGGATCGGGTTTCGACGCGGTTTCATCGGCGCAGCGGCTCGCCTCGAACAGCCGCCCGAGGCCGGTGTCGCGATAGGCGCGTTCGAGGCCGGCGCGGCTCTTGCCGGTGGCGACCGCCAGCCGGTAGCCGTCGGCGCAAAGCGCTTCGAGCACCCCGGTCGCGCCGGCGAACAGCTGCATGCCGGCCGGATCGCGGCTCAGGAATTCGTGCTTGTAGGCCTCGGCGAGCCGCAGGTGCTCGTCGTCGCCGGCGAGCGGATACAGCATCGCGCAGGCCTCGATCAGGCCGAGGCCGATCACGTGCCGGTAGGCAGCGTCCGTCAGCACCGGCAGCTGGAGTGTCAGGCTCGCGGCGCGCAGGCAGGCGACGATCCGGTACTCGGAATCCATCAGCGTGCCGTCCCAGTCGAACACGAGCAGGTCGAAGGCGCGATCGGGCATCGTCGGGCGACTCCGGGCAGGGCAGGGGGGCTCAGCCGCGCGCGGCGAGGGTGTCGAGCACGCGCGCGAGTTCCGGGCAGAGCGGCGCTTCCAGCGTCAGCGGGCGCCCGCCGAGCGGCAGGCTCAGCAGCTGCGCGTGCAGGAACAGGCGCCGCAGGCCGAGGGCGGCCAGCGTGCGGTTGAAGGCCGGATCGCCGTACTTGTCGTCACCGGCGAGCGGATGGCCGAGGTGCGCGGCATGCACGCGGATCTGGTGCGTGCGGCCGGTCTCGATCGTGACCTCGACCAGCGTGCAGTCGGCGTGCCGGCGCAGCGGCCGGAAGCGGCTCAGCGCCGGCTTGCCGTCGGGCGCGACCTCGACCATGCGCTCGCCGCCGCGGATCATGCCCTTGCGCAGCGGCGCATCGACGACGTGCTCGCCGCCGCGCCAGGCACCGCGCACCAGCGCCAGATAGCGCTTGTCGGTGCTGCGGGTGTTCAGCGCGTCGTGGATCGCGCGCAGGGTTTCCGGCGTCTTGGCGAGCACCAGCACGCCGCTGGTGTCGCGATCGAGGCGGTGCGCGAGTTCGAGGAACACCTCGGGGCGCAGCACGCGCAGGCCCTCGATGACGCCGGCGTCGATGCCGCTGCCGGCATGCACGGCAATGCCCGAGGGCTTGTCGAGCACCAGCAGCCGGGCATCCTCGTACAGGATCGCGGCTTCGAGCCGTTCGAGCAGGCCGCGCGCGGGCATGGCCGGCGCATCGTCTTCGGCGGCGACGCGGATCGGCGGCAGCCGCACGCTGTCACCGGCCGCGACGCGGTGCTCGGGGCGCGCGCGACCCTTGTTCACGCGCACCTCGCCGGTTCGCAGGATGCGGTAGACGAGGCTCTTCGGAACGCCCTTGAGCGTACGGATCAGGAAGTTGTCGATGCGCTGGCCGTCGCATTCGGCGGGAACCTCGACGAAGCGCACGGCCGGGGGCGGAGAAGACTGGCTCATGGCCGCATGATAACCGCAGAAGCCCCGTGCAGGCTCATTTGTGCGGCGGCGCGAGGCACTGTTATATTCCGGATCGTTGTCGCCGGCCGGCAGCCGATTTCATCCATCGGTCCGGTGGTCGCGAAACACTCGATAAGTTTTCGGTACACGCCCGGAATCCTGCGCTTCGCTGCATGCCTGAAGGCGCAACCGGGCGGGTATCCAAGGGGTTTTTCCATCGCTCGACCCTGCCTTAATTTCCAGAGCGATGCCATTCGCGCTCCCGCGCCCACTGCCGCGACGGCGCGGCGACGAGGTCCCGGGCAGCACCGGCCGTGAGTACCCCGGCTGGCCGGCGCCCGGCCTGTCTGCCGTGCCTTTCCCCGTAGTAGCGGCGACAACGCCGTGGGCTTCCGGTCCGAGCGCCGGAGACGTCTTGCATGAAGAGAATGCTGATCAACGCCACTCAGCAGGAAGAGTTGCGCGTTGCGCTGGTCGATGGCCAGAAGCTCTACGACCTCGACATCGAAACCCCCTCCCGCGAGCAGAAGAAGTCCAACGTCTACAAGGGGCGGATCACGCGCATCGAGCCTTCGCTCGAAGCCGCCTTCATCGACTACGGCGCCGAGCGCCACGGCTTCCTGCCGTTCAAGGAGATCGCCCGCGGCTACTTCCAGGAGTCGGTGCGCGGCGAAGGCTCCCGGCCGTCGATCAAGGAGGCGCTGCGCGAGGGCCAGGAGGTCGTCGTCCAGGTCGAGAAGGAGGAGCGCGGCAACAAGGGTGCGGCGCTGACCACCTACATCTCGCTCGCCGGGCGCTACCTCGTGCTGATGCCGAACAACCCGCGTGCCGGCGGCGTGTCGCGGCGCATCGAGGGGGAGGATCGCCAGGAGATCCGCGAGGCGATGGCGGCGCTGAACGTGCCCGACGGCATGGGCCTGATCGTGCGCACCGCCGGCGTCGGCCGCTCGACCGAGGAGCTGCAGTGGGACCTCGACTACCTGCTGAACCTCTGGCGCGCGATCGAGGATGCCTCGCAGCAGAAGAAGGCGCCGTTCCTGATCTATCAGGAGAGCAACATCATCATCCGCGCGCTGCGTGACCTGCTGCGCGCCGACATCGGCGAGATCCTCGTCGATCACCCGCAGACGCACGAGCAGGCGCGCGAGTTCACGCAGCAGGTGATGCCGGGCAGCACCGCGAAGCTGAAGCTGTACCAGGACGCGACGCCGCTGTTCACGCGCTTCCAGATCGAATCGCAGATCGAAACCGCCTACCAGCGCGAGGTCAGCCTGCCCTCGGGCGGCGCGATCGTCATCGACTACACCGAGGCGCTGGTGTCGATCGACATCAACTCGGCACGCGCCACCAAGGGCGCCGACATCGAGGAAACCGCGCTCAACACCAACCTCGAAGCCGCCGACGAGATCGCCCGCCAGCTGCGCCTGCGCGACCTCGGCGGCCTCGTGGTCATCGACTTCATCGACATGACCGTGCCGCGCAACCAGCGCGAGGTCGAGAACCGCCTGAAGGACGCGCTGAAGATGGATCGCGCGCGCGTGCAGGTCGGACGCATCTCGCGCTTCGGGCTGCTGGAGATGTCGCGCCAGCGCCTGCGCCCGTCGCTCGACGAGGCCACGCACGTGCTCTGCCCGCGCTGCAAGGGCCACGGCACGATCCGCGGCACCGAGTCGCTGGCGCTGTCGGTGCTGCGGCTGATCGAGGAAGAGGCGATGAAGGACAAGACCGGCAAGGTCATCGCGCAACTGCCGGTGCCGGTCGCAACCTTCCTGCTCAACGAGAAGCGCGCCGCACTCGCCATGCTCGAGGAGCGGCTCGGCGTGCGCATCGCGCTGGTGCCGAACGAGACCCTGGACACGCCGCACTTCTCGATCGAGCGCGTGCGCGTCGATGACCTCGCCGCCGGCCGCGCCAGTGGTCCGAGCTACACGCTCGCCGTGCGTCAGGAGGAGCCCGACCTGTCGCTGGCCGCGCAGCAGGTCGCAAAGCTCGCCGCCGAGGAAGCCGCGGTGCGCGCGATCGCCCCGGCCACGCCGGCGCCGGTCACGCCGGC
>NZ_DAOLKE010000329.1:0-3823 GCF_035331805.1 Plasticicumulans sp.
ATCGGGCCGATCGCGATCGAGTCGGCGACCATCTTCAGCAGGTTGTAGGCGATGTTGGCGGCGTCGAGGTTCGGCAGCACCAGCAGGTTGGCGGTGCCGCTCAGGCGCGACTCCGGGAACAGGCGGCTGCGCAGCGCATCGGACAGCGCCGTGTCGCCCTGCATCTCGCCTTCGACTTCGAGGTCCGGGGCGCGCTTGAGCAGCAGCTGCAGCGCCTCGGCCATCTTGCGCGAGGTCGGCGTGTAGTCGCTGCCGAAGTTCGAGTGCGAGACCAGCGCCACCTTCGGCGTCAGGCCGAAGCGGCGCACCTCGTCGGCGGCCATGATCGTCATCGACGCGATCTGCTCGGCGGTCGGATCGAAGTTGACGTGCGTGTCGCAGAGGAACAGCGGGCCGTGCGGCGTCAGCAGCAGGCTCATCGCCGCCGGCGTCGGCACGCCGGACTGGATGCCGAACACGTCGATCATGTGTTCGAGCTGGCGGCGGTAGCGCGTCTGCATGCCGCAGATCACGGTGTCGGCGAGGCCGAGGCGCACCAGCAGCGCACCGAGCACGGTCGGGCGCGTGCGCACGCGCTGGCGGGCGTTCTCGATGGTCATGCCGCGGCGCGCGAGCAGGCGATGGTATTCCTGCCAGCAGGCTTCGTAGTGCGGATGATCGCGGAAGTCGATGACATCGAAGTCCTCGTCCATCTTCACGTGCAGGCTGAGCTGTTCGAGGCGCTCGGCGATGCGCTCGCGCCGGCCGATCAGCATCGGGCGGCCGAGTTCGTCGTCGCAGACCACCTGCACGGCGCGCAGCACGCGATCGTCCTCGCCCTCGCAGTAGACGATGCGCTTCGGATCGGCCTTCGCGCGCTCGAACACCGGCTTCATGATCATGCCGGAGCGGTACACGTACTGGCTGAGCTGCTCGCGGTAGGCGTCGAAGTCGGTGATCGGCCGCGTCGCCACCCCGGTTTCCATCGCCGCCTTGGCGACCGCCACCGGCAGTTCGAGGATCAGGCGCGGATCGAAGGGCTTCGGGATCAGGTAATCCGGGCCGAAGTGCAGCGGCTGGTCGCCGTAGGCGGCCATGACCGCCTCGTCGGGCTCCTGCATGGTCAGGTCGGCGATGGCGCGCACACAGGCGAGCTTCATCTCCTCGTTGATCGTGCTGGCGCCGACATCGAGCGCGCCGCGGAAGATGTACGGGAAGCAGAGGACGTTGTTGACCTGGTTCGGGTAGTCCGAACGGCCGGTGGCGAGGATCGCATCCGGGCGCACGGCCTTCGCCAGCTCCGGCAGGATCTCCGGCGTCGGGTTGGCAAGCGCGAGGATCAGCGGGTTCGGGGCCAGCGTCTTGACCATGTCCTGCGTCAGCACGCCGGGGCCGGAGACGCCGAGGAAGATGTCGGCACCGACCACGGCCTCGCCGAGCGTGCGGTGCGGCACGTCGGCGGCATAGCCGGCCTTGCGGTCGTCCATGTAGACGGTGCGGCCCTTGTACACGACGCCCTTGGAGTCGCAGACGATGATGTTCTCTTTCTTCAGGCCGAGGCTGACCAGCAGGTCGAGGCAGGCCAGACCCGCCGCACCGGCGCCGCAGCAGGTCAGGCGCACCTTGGTGATGTCCTTGCCGACCACGCGCAGGCCGTTGAGCACCGCGGCGGTGGTGATGATCGCCGTGCCGTGCTGGTCGTCGTGGAACACCGGAATCTTCATGCGCTCGCGCAGCTTCTGCTCGATGTAGAAGCACTCGGGCGCCTTGATGTCCTCAAGGTTGATGCCGCCGAAGGTCGGCTCCAGCGAGGCGATGATGTCGATCAGCTTGTCCGGGTCGCGCTCGTCGACCTCGATGTCGAAGACGTTGATGCCGGCGAACTTCTTGAACAGCACGCCCTTGCCTTCCATGACCGGCTTCGAGGCCAGCGCGCCGATCGGCCCGAGGCCGAGCACGGCGGTGCCGTTGGAGATCACCGCGACCAGATTGCCGCGCGCGGTGACGGTCGCGGCTTCCTGCGGATCCTCGACGATGGCCTCGCAGGCCGCGGCCACGCCGGGCGAATAGGCCAGCGCCAGATCACGCTGGTTGGCGAGCGGCTTGCTCGGCACCACCTCGATCTTTCCGGGCACCGGAAAGCGGTGGTAGTGCAGCGCCATGGCCTTGAGTTCATCGCTCTTCACGTCTTCGGACATCGGGATTTCCTCCTCAAGCAGCGGGTTGCGGGCGGTGCCGCGCGACAGGACGGCGACACTTCATTCCGCAGAAACGGCAAAGCGCCACGCCGGGATCGGACGTGGCGCTGCGGTCACGAACGGGTTGCACGGAACGACGGGCTGAAGCGGCAGGCGGGTCGTGTCAATAGTCATGATAAATCCAATCGACACCGCACGGCTTGCCTGAGGTCAGCACTCGTTTCCGCCATCCGAAGCGCGACCTGCGCCGGTGTGGCCTGACCGGTATAGCAAGCCGCTTGCCAGTGCACAGGGGCACGTCACATCAAGTACTTGCCGGTCGGGACGTGCGGAATTCCGCACGCCGGCCCCGGTCCGCGGCCGGAAAACCGCACGCGGCCAATGGCTTGCCTCTGATAGAATCCGCGCGCCGTTTTCAGAAGCGCACTGAAAGCTGAAGGACCCGCCGAATTCCGATCCGACGCACCCGCCGTCGCCGCAGCAGCACCCCGGAGTCATCGATGAGCACGATCCGCCAGGAAGATTTCATCCAGAGCATTGCCGACGCCTTCCAGTACATCAGCTATTACCACCCGGTCGATTACATCCAGGCGCTGTCGGCCGCGTATGAGCGCGAACAGAATCCGGCTGCCAAGGATGCGATCGCGCAGATCCTGATCAACTCGCGCATGTGCGCCGAAGGCCACCGCCCGATCTGCCAGGACACCGGCATCGCGCTGGTCTTCCTGAAGGTCGGCATGCACGTGAAGTGGGACGCGAAGATGAGCGTCACCGCGATGGTCAACGAAGGCGTGCGCCGCGCCTATCTGCACCCCGACAACAAGCTGCGCGCCTCGGTGCTCACCGACCCGGCAGGCAAGCGCACGAACAGCAAGGACAACACCCCGGCGGTCATCCACTACGAGATCGTCGACGGCGATGGCGTCGAGGTCATCTGCGCGGCCAAGGGCGGCGGCTCCGAAGCCAAGTCGAAGTTCGCGATGCTGAACCCCTCCGACAACCTGGTCGAATGGGTGCTGAAGACCGTCCCGACCATGGGTGCCGGCTGGTGCCCGCCCGGCATCCTCGGCATCGGCATCGGCGGCACGCCGGAAAAGGCGCTGCTGCTCGCCAAGGAATCGCTGATGGCGCCGGTCGATATCCAGGACCTGATCGCCCGCGGCCCGTCGAACCGTGCCGAGGAGCTGCGCCTGGAGCTGTACGAGAAGGTCAACGCCCTCGGCATCGGTGCGCAGGGTCTCGGCGGCCTGACGACCGTGCTCGACGTGAAGGTGCTCGACTACCCGACGCACGCCGCCAACCTGCCGATCGCGATGGTTCCGAACTGCGCGGCCACCCGCCACGTGCACTTCCACCTGCACGGCGAAGGCCCGGCGGTGCTGACGCCGCCGTCGCTCGATGACTGGCCGAAGCTCACCTACGACTCCAGCAAGGGCAAGCGCGTCAACCTCGACACGGTCACGCGCGAGGAAGTCCTGGGCTGGAAGCCCGGCGACGTGCTGCTGCTGAACGGCAAGCTGCTCACCGGCCGCGATGCTGCGCACAAGCGCATGACCGACATGCTCAACCGCGGCGAGAAGCTGCCGGTCGACTTCAACGGCCGCTTCATCTACTACGTCGGCCCGGTCGACCCGGTGCGCGACGAA
>NZ_DAOLKE010000330.1:0-3791 GCF_035331805.1 Plasticicumulans sp.
AAGGCTACGCCACCGGCGAACCGGTCTGGGTGCGGCCGCGGCGCATGAAGGTGTTCCTCGCCCCCGAAGCCACGAACGCTGCCCTGACCGAGGACTTCGTGATCTGAGCCGCGCCGCCGCGCGCCGGCTATGTTCGTTGCGACGCCCGCACCGCCGGCACCGGCGCGCGCGCCCCGGCCGCCTGCCGCCCCTTCCCCCACCCCTTGAGGTATCCGCCATGCGCATCGCCCGCAACGTCACCGAGCTGATCGGCAACACCCCGCTCGTGCGGCTGAACCGGCTGACGGCCGGCCTCGGCGCCGAGGTCGTCTGCAAGCTCGAATTCCAGAACCCGGCGCACAGCGTCAAGGACCGCATCGGCGCAGCGATGATCGATGCCGCCGAAGCGGCCGGGAAGATCGGCCCGGACACGGTCATCCTCGAACCGACCAGCGGCAACACCGGTATCGCGCTGGCGATGGTCTGTGCGGCACGCGGCTACAAGTGCTGCCTGGTCATGCCGGACACGATGAGCAGGGAACGGCGCATGCTGCTGCGCGGCTACGGTGCCGACCTGGTGCTGACGCCGGGCGCCGAAGGCATGGCCGGGGCGATCCGCAAGGCCGAGGAACTCGCCGCCGGCAACCCGAACTACTACATCCCGCAGCAGTTCCAGAACCCGGCCAACCCCGAGGTGCACCGGCGCACGACGGCCGAGGAGATCTGGCGCGACACCGATGGCGAGATCGACATCTTCGTCGCCGGCATCGGCACCGGCGGCACGATCACCGGCGTCGGCGAGGTGCTGAAACCCCGCCGTCCGGGCCTGAAGATCGTCGCGGTCGAGCCCGACGCCTCGCCGGTGCTCTCGGGCGGCCAGAAGGGCCCGCACATCATCCAGGGCATCGGCGCCGGCTTCGTGCCCGAGGTGCTGAACACCGGCATCTACGACGAGGTCACGCGCGTGACCAATGACGATGCACTGGTCACGGCCCGGCGCGCCGCGCGCGAGGAAGGCCTGCTGGTCGGCATCAGCTCGGGCGCCGCGCTGTGGGCGGCGCTGCAGCAGGCGGCGAAGCCCGAGAACGCCGGCAAGCGCATCGTCGTGATCATCCCGTCCTTCGGCGAGCGTTACCTGAGCACCAAGCTGTTCGAGGGGCTCGGCGACTGAAAGCCGCACGCCACGGTCCACCGGAGGCGGCTGCGGCCGCCTTCGTCGTTCAGACGGGGGCGCACTGCGCGACCGCCCGGCTTCGCTGCCTTTCGCAGGCACGCAGGCACGGAACCGGGCGCAAACCGCCCCGGGGGAAGCACGACGCCATTGCCCGGAACCACCCCGCTCCTTCCCGTTGACCGCTGGCTGTCCCCGGCCGGCGGCCTCGTCTATCACCTGCGCGCGCTGCGTCACCGGCCGCTCTGGCGAGCGTATTCCGACCGGCTCGCCGGCTGGCTGCAGGCATGGAATCCGCCGTGCCGCGAACTGGTGCTGATCGGCCCGTCGGCGGGCTGGACGCTGCCGGCGGCGTTTCTGGCCGGCTTCGGGCAGGTGCATGTGCTGGAGCCCGATCCGCTGGCGCGCCGGCTGCTCGGCCGCCGGTTTGCGGACGCGAAACTCGTGTTCGACCGGCTCGACTGCCTCTGCGACCGGGACGGCCCGGCGCGGCTGGCGCGGGCCTACCCCGATGCCGCGCTGCTGTTTGCGAACGTGCTCGGCCAGCAGGTCGCGGGGCCGGTGATCGCCGATCCCGGCCGGCTTCGCCGGGCACTGGCCGGACAGCACTGGGCGAGCTGCCATGACGTGCTGTCGGCGGCACGCGCACCGCACGGCGCGCTGCCCGACACGGCTGCCGGGCTGGACGCCGCCGCCCTCGCCGAACACCTGTGGGGCGGCAGCGGGCTGGAGGTCTGCGACCATGACACGCTCGGCCTCGGCGGCGCACCGGGACCGCTGGCGCTGTGGCCGCTGACGCCGCGCGCCTGGCACGTCATCGAATGGATCGTGCATGCACCGGCCGGCTGATGCCGACCACACGTAAATGCATGGTTTTCCCCTCTCCCCGGCCCCTCTCCCGCGAGGGGCGAGGGGCTGAAAAGCGAAGAAGCGTTCCGGTGTGATCGGTCTGGGCCGGGCGGGGCTCAGGCGTGGCGGCCTTCCAGACGCTCCGCACAGGCGACGCAGTGCTCGGCCCAGGGCAGCGCCGCGAGCCGGGCCGACGGGATCGGCGTGCCGCATTCGACGCAGACGCCGTAGTCGCCGGCGTCGAGGCGCCGCAGCGCCTTGCGCACCAGCCCGAGCTGCAGGCGCGTGTCGAGCGCCAGTGCGCCGATCACGTCATCGTTCTCGCGCTCGGTGGCCTGTTCGGCGAAATCCTGCGACGGCGGGCCGTCCTCGTGGCGTTCGCGTGCGCCGATGCGCGCGAGGCGCTGGTCGAGTTCGCTGGCGAGCCGTTCGAGGCGCGCACGCGGGTCTTCGCTCGGAGTGTCCATCATCGTGCTCCCGGTCAGGGGCGCAGCCGCGAGCACGCGGCCGGCCTGTCCAGAGTCTGGCCGACGATCGTCTGGTCGACGATCGCCGCGTCAGACACCGGCGCGCAGCGTCGCGAGCGGCGGTTGATCGAGCACGGCGCGCGTGCCGGCAAGCCCGGCAAGCCCGACGCCGAACACGCCGGCCGCCGCACCGGCGAGCCACAGCAGCGGATCGGGCCGGTACGGGAAATCGAACACCTGCTGCGCCAGTCCCCAGCCGAGCGCACTGGCCCCGGCCGCCGCCAGCACGCCGGCGAGCAGGCCGAGCACGGCGAACTCGGCGATCAGCCCCTGCAGCACGACGCGACGCGACGCGCCGAGCGTGCGCGCGAGCGCGGCCTCGTAGCGGCGTTCGTCGCGCGTCGCCTGGATCGCGGCATAGAGCACGGCGAGCCCGGCCGCCAGCGTGAACAGGAACACGTATTCGACGCCGAGCACGACGCGCTCGATGATCTCGCGCACCTTCGAAAGCAGCGCGTCGATGTCGAGCACCGTCACCGACGGATGCGCGCGCACCAGCTCCGCGATCAGCGCCTGACGCCCGGCCGGCAGGTGGAAGCTGGTGATCCAGGTCGCCGGCAGGCCGTCGAGCGCACCGGGCGGGAACACCACGAAGAAGTTCACGTGGAAGGAATCCCACTCGACGCTGCGCAGGCTCGTGACCGTGCCCTCGACGCTCTGGCCGGCGACCGCGAAGCGCAGCCGGTCGCCGAGCCGGATGCCGAGCGTCCCGGCCAGTCCCTGCTCGACCGAGACCTCGGCGCGCGCCCCGGGACCGAACCACCGGCCGGCGACGATGCGGTTGTCCGGCTGCGGCGCTTCGGCCCAGGACAGGTTGAACTCGCGCTCGACCAGGCGCTGCGCGCGCGGCTCCGGGTAGTCAGCGGCCGACACCGGCCGTTCGCCGATCTGCGTCAGCCGGCCGCGCACCATCGGATGCAGCGTCGCGGCCCCGAGCCCGGCGGCATGCAGTTCGGCCTGCAGCGCCTCGACCTCGCCGGGCTGGACGTTGATCAGGAAGCGGTTCGGCGCCTCGGGCGGCAGGCTTGCGCGCCAGCCGGCGAGCAGGTCGGTGCGCACCAGCGTCAGCACCAGCAGCACCATCAGCCCGAGTCCGATCGCGACCACCTGCACGATGCTGGCGCCGCCGCGACGCGAGACATTCGCGAGCCCGAAGCGCCAGGCCACCCCGACCCGGCCGCGCAGCCGGCCGAGCAGCCGGGTCAGCCCCCAGGCCCCGAGCGCGAGCAGCACGGCGGTCGCGGCGGTGCCGGCCAGCAGCAGGT
>NZ_DAOLKE010000331.1:0-3779 GCF_035331805.1 Plasticicumulans sp.
ACCTGCGAACCCTTGCGCAGGTATTCGGCGGCGATCTCGGCGAGCTTCTTGAACATCACCACGCGGTGCCACTCGGTGCGTTCCTGCTTCTGGCCCGAGCTCTTGTCGGTCCAGGTGTCCGAAGTCGCGATGCGCAGGTTGGTGATCGCATCACCGCTCGGCATGTACTTGGTTTCGGGATCGGCCCCGAGATTGCCGACGAGGATGACCTTGTTGATGCCTCTGGCCATGAGGGAGCGCTCCGCGGTGCTGGTGAGGGGATGCCGGCCGGCTGATATGAGGCCGGGATGCCGGGGATTCTAGTGCGGCTCAGGCCGGCGGCCGCGACACCGAGAACGCGAGCAGCGCCGGCTCGTCGAGCGCGTGGCGGTCGATCTTCAGATAGGCGACCCCGTCGGCACCGCTGACCACGGCCTCGGCAACGCCGCGGACTTCGGTCAGGCGCGCACCGAGGCGCTGGGCCGCAGCCTCGTCCATCGCCCCGACGTTCAGCAGGTAGCTCGACAGATAGCGCGGGTTCTTCATGGTCGCGGCCAGCGCCAGCCAGCCGAGCGCGACCAGCGCGCAGAGCTGGAACACCGCCGCGAGGCCGTAGCGTCCGTGCAGCCAGCCCCCGAGCGCGCCGCCGCAGAAGGCGCCGAGGAACTGCGTGCTGGCGTAGAAGCCCATTGCCGTGCCCTTGGCATCGGGCGGCGCCATCTTCGCGACCAGCGACGGCAGCGTCGCTTCGAGCAGGTTGAAGGCCGTGAAGAACAGGAACATCGCGATGCCGATGCTCCAGAAGCCGGCGTGGAAGCCGACCAGCGCCACCTCGGCGACGCCGAGCAGCGCAATCGCACCGAGGAACACCTGCTTCAGCCGCCGCTGCTTCTCGGCGACGATCACGAACGGCACCATCGCCCCCATGCCGAGCACCATGGTCGGCAGGTAGAGCTCCCAGTGCGTGCTGGCCGGCATGCCGATCAGGTTCTTCAGCGCATGCGGCACGGCGACGAAGGTCGCGGTCAGGATCAGGTGCAGCGCGAAGATGCCGGCATCGAGGCGCAGCAGCTGCGGATCGCGCAGCACGCGCAGGAACTGCGCCGGCACCGGCTGCGCGTCGCGGTGCAGGCGATGATCGAACGGATCGGGCACGAGGAACTTCACGACGCCGATGCCGCCGAGCGCGAGCAGCGCCGTGATCCAGAAGATGCCGGGCACGCCGACGAAGCCGTTCAGCACCGGTCCGGCGACCATCGACACCGCGAACGACACGCCGATCGACACGCCGATCGTCGCCATGACCTTGGTGCGGTGCTCCTCGCGGGTCAGATCGGCGGCGAGCGCCATCACCGCCGCCGAGATCGCGCCCATGCCCTGCAGCGCGCGGCCGAGGATCACGCCGTTGATGCTGGTCGCGAGCGCCGCCACGACCGAACCGAGCGCGAAGATCACGAGGCCGACGATGATGATCTGCTTGCGCTCGAAGCGGTCGGACAGCAGGCCGAACGGAATCTGGAAGATCGCCTGCGCCAGGCCGTAGATGCCGATCGCGAGGCCGGCGAGCGCCGGCGTGGCGCCATCGAGGTGCTCGGCATACAGCGCGAACACCGGCAGGATCATGAACAGGCCGAGCATGCGCAGCGAGAACACGCCGGCCAGCCAGCCGGCGACGCGGCGCTCCTGCGCGGTCATTGCCTCGCCGGCCAGCGTCGTGGTGCGTCTGGAAGTCATGGAAAGCCTCGCCTCGGGCCATGCGCCGGCCGGGACCGGTGCGGGGCCACACCGGCCGGACGGATGAAAGCTCGGATCGGAAATCGGACAGGAATGCGGAAAAGCCGGATGCTGCAGTGTAACAGAGCGCCCTCCCCCACCCGCTTAGCCGCGGCTTAATCCGCGGCGGCCCGAGCACCGAGGCCGATCCTGCATGGACTTCATCCGCATCCGCGGTGCGCGCACGCACAACCTGAAGAACGTCGATCTCGACCTGCCGCGCAACCGGCTGATCGTCATCACCGGCCCGTCGGGTTCCGGCAAGTCCTCGCTCGCCTTCGACACGCTGTACGCCGAGGGCCAGCGCCGCTACGTCGAATCGCTGTCGGCCTACGCGCGGCAGTTCCTGGCGCTGACCGACAAGCCCGATGTCGATGCGATCGAGGGCCTGTCGCCGGCGATCGCGATCGAGCAGAAGACCGCCTCGCACAATCCGCGCTCGACGGTCGGCACCGTCACCGAGATCCACGACCACCTGCGCCTGCTCTACGCGCGCGCCGGCACGCCGCACTGCCCGGAGCACGGCCATGCGCTCGATGCGCAGACCGTGGCGCAGATGGTCGATGCCGTGCTCGCGCGTCCCGAAGGCGAACGCCTGCTGCTGCTCGCCCCGGTGGTGCGCGAGCGCAAGGGCGAGCATGCGCAACTGTTCACGGAGCTGCGCGCCGGCGGCTTCCTGCGCGTGCGCATCGACGCCACCGTGCATGAACTCGACGCGCTGCCGGCCCTCGACGGCAAGACCCGGCACACGATCGAGGTCGTCGTCGACCGCCTGCGCGTGCGCAGCGACCAGCGCGCCCGGCTGGCGGAATCCTTCGAGACGGCGCTGAAGCTCGCCGACGGGCTGGCACGGGTCGAATCGCTCGATGCCGACGGCGAGGCGCTCGCGTTCAGCGCCCGCCACGCCTGCCCCGAATGCGGCTTCACCGTGCCGGAACTCGAACCGCGGCTGTTCTCGTTCAACAGCCCGGCCGGCGCCTGTCCGGCCTGCGACGGCCTCGGCACGCAGAACTGGTTCGACCCGGCGCGCGTCGTCGTCGAGCCGGGGCGCTCGCTCGCCGACGGCGCGATCCGCGGCTGGGAGCGGCGCAACCCCTGGTCCTGGGCGCTGCTGCAGGCGCTGGCCGCGCACTACGGCTTCGACCCGGAGCAGCCGTTTCGCGAGCTGCCGGCGGCGGCGCGCGAGGTGGTGCTGTACGGCAGCGGCACGACCGAACTCGACGTGCAGCATGAAGGCGAGCGCGGCGCACGCACGCAGCGCCAGCGCTTCGAAGGCGTGATTCCGAATCTCGAACGCCGCTATCGCGAAACCGAATCGGCAACGGTGCGCGAGGAACTCGCGCGCCTGCAGGCGGAACGGGTCTGCCCGGCCTGCCGGGGCGCGCGGCTGAATCCGGCGGCGCGCGCGGTCCGCGTCGGTGGTCGCAGCCTGCCGGAAATCGCGGCCCTGCCGATCGATGCCTGCCGTGAATGGTTTCTGAAACTTGATCTGCCGGGCCGCCATGGCGTGATTGCCACACCAATCCTGCGTGAATTACGCAGCCGGCTCGGTTTTCTCGGTGATGTCGGGCTCGATTACCTGACTCTCGATCGCGCCGCCGAAACCCTGTCCGGCGGCGAGGCGCAGCGCATCCGGCTGGCTTCGCAGATCGGCGCCGGACTGGTCGGGGTGCTGTATGTACTCGATGAACCGTCGATCGGCCTGCATCCGCGCGATATCGAACGCCTGCTGAAAACCCTGATGCACCTGCGTGATCTCGGCAATACCGTCGTCGTCGTCGAGCATGACGAGGCAACGATCCGGGCTGCCGATCATATTGTGGACATGGGGCCGGCAGCCGGCATTCAGGGCGGTCGGATCGTTGCACAAGGCACACCGCATGCCATTTCCGTGCATCCGGATTCGCTGACCGGGGAATATCTGTCGGGCCGACGGCGCATCGAGCCAGGTAAGCCGCGCTTGCCGGATGGCCGCTGGCTGACCGTGCGCGGCGCCACCGGCAACAACCTGAAGGACATCGACGCGG
>NZ_DAOLKE010000332.1:0-3778 GCF_035331805.1 Plasticicumulans sp.
GCACGCCGCCCGATGATCGCCACCGGCCCGCTCCCGGCTCAACAGGGCGCCAGCCATCCACAGCGCGCCCATCCACCGGCATGAACAGATCGTAAGTCGCAATCCGCCCGCATCCGGCTTTGCTCAGTGGCTGTGACGAAGTCCTGACACTGATGTTGCAGGAGGCGGTGATGAGCGAAGGCGACAGCGTCGGCAACGGCAACGGCAACGGGGCTGCGGCCAAAGTGCCGCAGTGGACGGACGAGGACGACAAGGCCCTGCACGAGGCCGCGAGATACCTCAGTACCGCGCACCTGAGCTTCATCGCCATCAGCATCTATCTGGCACTGGCGATCTGGCAGACCACGCACCAGCAACTGCTGCTCGGCGCCAGCTTCACGCTGCCGGTGCTGAACGTCTCGATCGACCTCGTCACCTTCTACACGCTCGGCCCGTGGCTGTACGTGCTGCTGCACGCGACGCTGCTGACGCAGCTGCGGCTGTTCGCCCGCAGCGTCTTTCGCTGGGGGCTGGCCCGGCAGAAGAACCGCGATACCGAACTGCCGCTCGGGCTGTCGCCGCTGCTCTATTACCTGCTGCTGCAGCGCATGGCGCTGTCACGGCTGATGCTCGCGACCGCGGTCGGCACCACGCTGCTGATCGGGCCGCTGCTGCTGGTGTGGCTGTTCCAGGTGCGCTTCCTCGCCTACCACGACGGCACCGTGACCATGTGGCAGCGCGGCGCGGTGTTCGCCGATGGCGCACTCCTGCTGCTGATGTGGCCGCAGGTGGTGTCGCGGCGCATCGCGCTGGGGGTGACCCGCGGCAGCAGCCGCGGCCGGCTGCGCCGCTTCCTGCGCGCCTGGCTCTGCGGCTTCCATGACGAGCGCATCGGCTGCGTCGAACAGTCGAAAACCCTGGACCGGGCCCGCCGGCGCACGCTGCGCACGCTGATGCTTTCGATCGTGCTGCCGATGCCGCTGCTGCTCGGGCTGTCCTGGCTGTTCCGCGATGCCGGCGATGCCGACGGCCTGCTGCTCAGCTACGCCGCCTGCTGCCTGGCCGGGCTCGCGCTTGCGTACTGGCAGGTACGCCGCCCGGCCGGTGGCATCAACCACGAGGACGTGCAGCCACGCTCGCCGTTCGTGCTGTCGTATGCGGCCATCATCGGCCCGGCGGCGGTCTGCTCGCTGTCGCTGTTCACGCTGGTGCCGACCATCGCCCCTGACGCCTGCATCCGCTCTTCCGACCAGCCCAGATGCCGATGGCTGGCCGTGGCGAGCGGCGCATCCTGGCTGGAGCCCGTGCTGCTGTACTCGCTCGCTGCGATCAGCGGCTACCGCCTGCTGCTGCCGGGGCAGATCGATGAACTCAACCATGTGCTGCTCGATCCGCCGGACGGCGACAGCGCGGAAGCCCTGCGCTGGCGACCGGGCTGGTGCGCCTGGCTCGACCAGCCGAAACCCCGGTCCCCGGACGAGCGCACGCACGATTCCGCGCCCCCGCCCCCGCCGCGGCGCTGCGGCCGGCTCGGACCGGTGGCGCTGCCGACGGCGCTGCTGTTCGAGCCCGACCTGCAGCGCGGCAACGCCGGCGACACGCGCCGGCGCCTGCTGCCGAGCCGCTATCTGCACCTGCGCGGCGCGGCGCTCGACATGGACATCAAGCCCGAAGACGTGGCCCTCGAAAAGAAGGCAGACGGCGCGCCCCTCACCTGTGATCGCGATGCCCGCCGCGACAACGAACCGACCGATCCCGGCGAGAAGCGCGTCTGGCAGTACGCGCGTGCGCTGCGCGTGCAGTTTCGCGATCTGGCCGGCGCCGACCTGCGCGATGCCAGCCTGCCGCTCGGCCAGTTCCAGACCGTCAACCTGTACGGGGCGATGCTCGACGGCGCCTATCTGAACGGCGCGCGCCTGTATGGCATCGACCTGCGCTACGCCAGCCTGACCTGGAGCCACCTCGACAACAGCGACTGGGACGGCGTGCAGGCGGATTTCAGCGCCCTCGACCATGCCGACCTGCGCTGCGCGCGCATCCTGCGTACCGATCTGGTCGGGGCACGGATGATCGAGGTCGAGACCGCCCGCCTGCACCTGGAGCACAGCGACCTGCGCGGCGCCCTGATCGTCAGTCAGCCGCCCCGGCCGGATTCCGATCCGCGGCCCGCGCCGGAGAACAGGTCCGTGCTCGCCGGCCTGACGGCCACCCGGGGATCGGCCGCCGAGCTGCTGAAGGAACGGGCGCTGCGACGCTGCCCGCCCGGCGCATCCTCCGTGCAGTCCGTGCCGGCAAAGCTCCCCTCGCCTCCGCCCCTGTTCGGGATCGACGACACCCAGGGTCCGGCGGCAGCCGGCCGGCAGGCGGCCCAGATGACCTGCACGCTGCAGGAAGTGCAGCCCGAAGATTTCCGGGAGCCGCCGCCGCGGCGGCTGCCGACCCGCTATGCCAACGCGCTGGTGCTGATGGCACCGCCATTTGCCGCGCAGGGTTTCGAACAGTCGACGGAGTGGCTCGAAGCCGTCAATCAGGTGTTCACGCAGCAGCCGGTCTGCCCGGCGGCCGAGGATGCCCTGCTGCGGGCCCGGCTGGCGTTCGCGCTGCAGCCGAAAGCCACGCCCGCCGCCCCCACGGCTGCGCAGCGCTGCGAGCCACGCCCCGCCGACTGAAGCCCCGGCTGGCGGCCGGTCGCGGCAGCAACCACACTGCCCGCCACCCCGATCCGCGCAGGTCCGCTGCGGCATGAGTGAGCGCTATTCCATCATCCGCCCGACCCCGCTCGGGCGCGCCGAGCTTGAGCGCGTCGCCGCGACGCTGCCGGACCTGATCACCGCCACCGGCCCGGATGGCGAACTGCGCCTGAGCGTGCAGCGCGCCGGCGGTCTGGTGCAGCCGATCGACTGGCAGTACGGCACGCTGTCCGTCGACCTGCCCGATGCCGACGTGCTCGCCGTGCTGATCGAACTGGCGGCGCGGCTCTGCGCGCGCGTGCGCGACGACAGCCTGATGACCTGGCGCACGCCCTTCGACAGCTACGTGCATGCCGATGACACCGAAGCCGTCCGCGCCCAGCGCCAGCGGCTCGATGCCTTGCGGCGCCGGCGGCGCCTGCGCGCCTGGCTGCGTGCCGGCCTGATCGCCATGACCGGCCTCGTCGTGCTGCTCATCAGTCACCCGGCGTTCTGGGCAAGACCGCTGACCGATCCGGGCTCGCGCTTCGCGCTGCCGCCCGACTGGCGCGCAGGCTTCACCGGCGGGCGGCCCGACGTGCTGCTGCTGCCGGCCGACGATTTCAGCGAGGCCTATGCCGCGCACCTCGGCGAGCGCCTGCACGAGCTGACCGGCCTGTCGGTCAGGACCACGCTCGCCGTCGGCCTCGGCCGCGTGCAGCCCTTTCCGGACAGTCCGCAGTACGACGCGCAGACCCTGGTCGAAACCGCCACGCCGGCGATCGACCGGCTGCGCGCGCAGTACGGCGCCGTGCCGGTGATCCTGCTGACGCAGCGCGACATCAACGCCCGCGAGCGCAGCACCCGCTTCAGCTTCGCGCAGCACTACCCCGGCTGGCGCGTCAGCGTCGTGTCCTCGGCGCGCCTGCTGCCGGGCACGCTGATCGGCCGCGCCAGCGACGCGACGCTGGAAACCCGGCTGCTGAAGTTCCTGCTGCGCAGCGTCGGCCAGCAGGTCTACCGCCTGCCGCGCGACACCGACATCGACAGCGTCATGTACGCGCCGATCATGAGCCTGTCGGATCTCGACCGCATGGGCATGAAGCTCGCGCGACCGGGAGCGCCCTGAA
>NZ_DAOLKE010000333.1:0-3776 GCF_035331805.1 Plasticicumulans sp.
AGCATCGTGCTGGGGGACGTCGCAGCGGGCAAGGGTGCCAAGCCGGCCGCGGACGCGGCAGCGACCAGCTCCACCGTTCGCGACACGCGCCGCTATCTGCCCAGCGGCGCCTTCACCCGGGCGGTACTTCTCGGCGGCCTGGACGCACCCACCGGCGGCCAGGCGCAGCGTAATCCTCAACCGGTCCTGCTTCGACTCGCGGACAACGCGATCCTGCCCAACCAGTTCCGCGCCCGCGTGAAGGAGTGCTTCATCGTCGGCGCCGGCTATGGCGACGTGAGTTCCGAGCGCGCCTACATCCGCACCGAGTCGCTGTCGTGCGTCACCCGCGACGGCACGGCCATCGACGTGCCGGTGAAGGGCTACGTGGCCGGCGAGGACGGCAAGGCCGGCATGCGCGGACGCCTGGTCTCCAAGCAGGGGCAGATCCTCGCCAACGCCCTGCTCGCCGGCGTGGCCAGCGGCATCGGTCACGCCTTCACGCAGAGCTCCACCACGCTGTCGGTCTCGCCGCTGGGCACCACCAGCACCGTCGACCCCGGCAAGCAGCTCGAAGCCGGTCTGGGCACGGGCGTGGGCAAGGCCCTCGACCGGCTCGCCCAGTACTACATCAGCCTCGCCGAGAAGGTCTTCCCGGTGATCGAGGTCGACGCGGGCCGCAGCGTCGACGTGGTCCTCACGCAGGGCGTGGCCCTGCCCGGGACGCTGGACGCCGCCGGCACCGATCCCGACAACCTCGCGCAACTCGCCGAGCGCGCCCGCACCCTCCGGAGGAACGACGATGAAGACGACTGACGCGCGCCTCGCGCTGCGCGCTCTCGCTGCCAAGGCCACGTTGGCCGCGGCGCTGACCACCTGCCTGAGCGTCACGGCATGGGCGCAGCCCAGCCAACCGCCAACCACGCCCGAGCTGACCAGCCTCATCGGGCGCCTGCAGGCGCTCTACCCCTCGACCCGCTTCGGCGAGATCCGTCCGACGCCGTGGCCGGGTGTCTTCGAAGTGGCGATGGGCGCCAACCTCGCCTACGTGGACGCGAGCGGCCAGTACTTCCTGTTCGGCCACCTGTACGACATGAAGGCGCAGCGCGACCTCACCGCCGAGCGCAAGGACACGCTGGCGCGCATCGACTTCAACGCGCTGCCGCTGGCCGACGCGATCAAGGACGTGCGCGGCCGCGGTTCCCGTGCGCTCGCGATCTTCAGCGATCCGGACTGCCCGCACTGCCGCCGGCTGGAAGCCGAGCTGAAGGGCCTGTCCGACGTGACGATCCACACCTTCCTGATGCCGATCGCCTCGCTGCACCCGCAGGCGCGCGCGAAGGCGATCGCCGTCTGGTGCGCGAAGGATCGCCTCGGCGCCTGGCAGGCGCTGATGACCCGCGACCAGGTGCCACCCAGCGCGGACTGCGCACACCCGGTCGATCGCAACGTCGCGCTGGCCGAGCGCCTCGGCGTGACCGGCACCCCGACGCTGGTCGCCGCCGACGGTCGCGTGCTGCCCGGCGCCGCGAGCGCCGAGCAGATCAACGCCTGGCTGTCGCGCTCGACCACGAGCGCCGAAGGCCCCGCGCCGGGCAACCCCGCGGCCCAGGCGACGGGCAAGGCGCCATGACGGACATGCGACGGACCGTCGCCCTCCTCGTCGGCGCGACCGCCACGCTGTTGGGCGGCTGCGCGTCCACCATGAGCGGCCTCGGCGGCGAGGGCAGCTACGCCTGCAAGGCCCCGGTCGGTTCGCAGTGCACCTCGGTCTCGGGCGTGTACGCGAATTCGATCCACGGCCAGCCGCCCGCCTCCGCGCTGCCGAAGCCCGCGAAGGAGCCCACGAGCACGGCAGCCGCCGCGACGGTCGCCTCGGCATCCACAGCCGCTCCGGGGCTCGGCGCACCGCCATCGGCACTCCGCTCCCAGCCGCGCGTGCTGCGCCTGTGGATCGCGCCTTGGGAGGACGCCGACGGCGACCTGCACGAGGCCTCGGTGGTGCACGTGCTGGTCGACACCGGCCGCTGGCTGATCGAGCGCGTCACTCCGGCGAATCGACAGCGCGTCGATGCCGTGCGGCCTCCGATCCCGTCCACTGCGCCCGCCTCCGGCCCGGCATCGGCGAGCGAGCCCGCGTCGTCCACAGAGACAGCGCCCGATCGCTTTCCCCCGCGCACGGGACTGCTGCCCGGCAATGGCGCGACCCAGGAGCCCTGAGCGATGTGGCGCAGCCTGCTGACCGATCTGGAGTCCGTGCTGAAGGGCGCGAAGCCCGCGGACCTGATCCGCGTGCCCAAGTCCGGCCCCGCATCGCGCGGCGAGGACGCCGCCGCGTTCTCCGAGTGGCTGCCGTACCGCGCCTGGATCGCGGACCGCCAGGTCTTCGTCAATCTCGACGCGCTGGGCTTCTGCCTGGAAGTGCGACCGCAATCCGGCGCCGACGAAGAGATGGCGCGCGTGCTGACCGCGCTCTACGCGGCCTCTCCGCCCGGCACGGGCATCCAGTTCCACCTGTACGCGAGCCCCGCGATTCGCGCGCCGCTGGCGCGCTACGCGAACCTGCGCGTCGCCGACGACGTCGTCCCGGAGCTCGACACCCTCGGCCGCGCCGGCAGGCACACCAACATCCACCGCACCATGGCCCGGCGCCGCGCCGGGCACTACCTGCAGGGCAGCCGGACATCGCTGCTGTCGGCGCAGAGCTACCTGTTCCGCGACTACCGGCTGGTGGTCAGCGTCTCGCTGCCCGGCAGCCCGGAGAATCTCTCGCGCCTGGAGGAGTTGCTGCTGCTGCGCGACGGGATCCGGGCCACGCTGCACGCCGCCGGCTTCCCGTCCCGTTCGTGGACGGCGGAGGACCTGATCAACTGGGTCTCCGCGCTGCTCGACCCGCACCGGCAAACCGGCGACGCCATCCCGCTCACCTACGACGACGGGCGCGAGCTGCGCGACCAGGTGATCGACCGGGCCACGCGCCTGCGCATCGACCGCCAGGGCATCGGCCTGGCCAACCCGGCCGCCGACCTGCAAACCGAGCTTCGCCTGATGTCGGTGCGCGCCTTCCCGCCGCGCTTCGCGCTGTGGAACGCCGGCAGCCTGATCGGCGACCTCTACCAGGGCACGCTGCAGTACCCCTGCCCGTTCCTGCTCACGCTGGGCGTGCACGTGCTCGACGCCGAGGCCACCCGCAACTGGGCCTTCCTCAAGGCCGCCCGCGCCACCACGAACGCCACCAGCTACATGGCGCGCTTCCTGCCCGACCTGCAGGAGCGCAAGGCCGACTGGGACATCGTGCTCAAGGCGATGGACGACGGCCAGCAGCTCGTCGACCTCAACCTGCAGCTCGCGCTCTTCGCCGAGCCGAACGCGGTGACCCGGGCCGAACAGGCGGCGCGCGCCATCTTCCGTGCGCGCGGCTTCGAGCTCTCCAGCGACACGATGATGATGACCCAGGCCCTCATCGGCTCGCTGCCGATGACGCTCTCGGCGCCGTTCCACGCCGATCTGCAGCGCATGAAGCGCGTCACCACCAAGACCTCGGCAAACGCGGTGCACCTGGCGCCGCTCGTCGCCGAGTGGCAGGGCACGGGCACGCCGGTGCTTCTGTTCGGCGGGCGGCGCGGCCAGATCATGCAGATCGACGTCTACGACAACCCGGCGGGCAACTACAACGTGGCGATCGCCGGCACGTCGGGCTCGGGCAAGTCGCTGCTGCTGAACGAGATCGCCGCCGCCTACCTCGGCACCGGCGCGCGCGTCTGGATCATCGACGTCGGCCGCTCCTACGAGAAGGC
>NZ_DAOLKE010000334.1:0-3756 GCF_035331805.1 Plasticicumulans sp.
TCAGCCGCCTTCATTCAGGCGACCGGCTGAATCCGTTCGATCTCGGCGCGATGCTTGCTGAGGACCGCGGACAGATCATGAGCGGTCTGCAGGTTCAGCCAGAACTCGGCCGTGGTGCCGAAATAGCGGGACAGCCGGGCGGCCGTGTCGGCGGTGATGGCGCGACGCTCGCGCACGATGTCGTTGATGCGCGTGGCCGGAACATGCAGGGCAAGTGCCAGGGCGTTGGCACTCAGGCCGTGTGGAATCAGGAACTCTTCGCGCAGCACTTCGCCCGGATGTGTCGTGATCCTCATGGCATGACCTCAGTGGTAATCGACGATTTCGACCTCGTGCGCGTGTCCGTCGCGCCAGACGAAGCACAGTCGCCACTGGTCATTGATCCGGATGCTGTGCTGTCCGGCCCGGTTACCCTGCAAGGCTTCCAGACGGTTACCCGGTGGTTGCCGCAAATCCTGAAGGACATGGGCAGCCGCGAGCATGTCGAGCTTGCGCAAGGCGGCTTTCCGGCAGGCTGCAAGGCGGGGCACGGGCTCGCCCTCCATGAGCCGGCAGGTGTCCTTGTCCCTGAATGACGCGATCATCGACAGCTTATACCGTTTCGCGTTAAACGCGCCGCGTCAAAGCACCTCTGCCACCCCGATCCTGCCCCGAAACACTCCGGGCGGTGCAGTTGCCTGCACCGCCCGGGCGGGTTCAGCGGGGGAAAACGGTTGCGTGCCGGATCAGAGCGGCAGGTTCCTCGGGTCGTACTTGGGATCGTCCTCGAACTGGAAGTCGTCGAGGTGGCGGCGAAGTTCGCGCAGTTCGCGATGCCGCTCGATGGATCGCCAGGCCTTGGAGCCGGGGCCCGACGGCGCGGGCGGGGGCGTCGGCACCACGGCCGGCGACTCGTGTTCCGTGTCGTCGTCCAAGCTTTCCTCGTCTTCGCTGAAGTTTTCACGCATGTTCAAGTCACTCCTGCACGCTGCTGCAGCAGAACCTTCGGTCCGGGCCGGACACCACGGTCACCGACCCCCGGTTTCAGGGTGCGCGGTTTATACGGAGTTTCAACGGTCAACAGAAATCAGAATTTTTGATCACAGACAAAGTTTTTTCGATGGAATCCACGGCCGCCACAGCGTCGTAAGCAGTCCGGTCGTCCACATCCGGGAGTCGCCGTCATGCTGATCCGCCGTCCGTCCGATCTGCGCCCGTCCGAGATCACGTCGCCCGAACTGTTCCACGGCCGCCGCCGCTTCCTGCAGGGGGCGCTCGCTGCCGGTGCCGCCGCCGCGTTCGGCCTGCCGGCGGTCGCGAGCGCCGGCGAGAAGCTGCCGAACGTCGTCAAAAGTCCCTATCGCGTCGACGAGCCGCTGACGCCGTACGACGCCGTCACCGAGTACAACAACTTCTACGAGCTTGGCACCGGCAAGGACGATCCGCAGCGCAACGCCGCACGCCTGAAGCCGAAGCCGTGGACCGTCGAGATTGCCGGCGCCTGCGAGCAGCCCGGTCGCGTCGGCTTCGATGATCTGATCGCCGGACTGGCGCTGGAGGAGCGCGTCTACCGCCACCGCTGCGTCGAGGCCTGGTCGATGGTCGTGCCCTGGGTCGGCGTGCCGCTCGGGCAGGTGCTCGCGAAGTACAAGCCGCTGTCGAGCGCGAAGTACGTGGCGTTCACGACGCTGATGGACCCGCAGCAGTTTCCCGGCCAGCGCCTGCCGGTGCTGGAGTGGCCGTACCGCGAGGGCCTGCGCATGGACGAGGCGCTGCATCCGCTGACGATCCTCGCCGTCGGCGTCTACGGCGAGGTGCTGCCGAACCAGAACGGCGCGCCGCTGCGCCTGGTCGTGCCGTGGAAGTACGGCTTCAAGGGCATCAAGTCGATCGTGAAGATCGAGTTCGTCGAGCACGAGCCGCGCACCTCGTGGAACATCGCCGCGCCCGACGAGTACGGCTTCTATGCCAACGTCAATCCGGCCGTCGATCACCCGCGCTGGAGCCAGAAGCGCGAGCGGCGCATCGGTGACTGGCTGAAGCGCGACACGCTGGCGTTCAACGGCTACGGCGAGCAGGTCGCCTCGCTGTACTCGGGCATGGACCTGCGCAAGTCGTTCTGAGGCCGGCCGCCGGCGACGATTGACCGCCTGTCCGACAGGCATACACTGCCAACAGGCTTTTTCCGTCAGGCACCTGCCATCCGGAGGTTACCGAAATGATCCAGTCCGCCGCCTGCCGCCTCGACCCGCTCGCCAACGACTGCGAGCCGACCGACGAGCAGCTCGAAATGATCATGGCTGCCGCTGCCCGCTCGGCCCGCGAGATTCGGGCGCGCGTCGATGCCGAGCTTTACCGGCAGATCGCCGTCGAGCTGGAAGCCGCCAAGGCCCGCGCCCGCGCCCGCGGCAGCATCTTCGTGCAGGACCATGACTGAACCTGAACCCGGCAAGCCACGCTTGCTGGTCGTCGCCGGACCGAACGGTTCCGGCAAGACCACGGTCACCGAGCAGGTGTTGAAGCACCGCTGGTTCGATGGCTGCGAATACATCAATCCCGACAACATCGCCGAGCAGCAGTACGGCGGCTGGAATTCGGCCGAAGCCGTGCTGCAGGCGGCGAACCACGCGCAGGCGCTGCGCGAGCGCTGCCTCGCCGAAGGCCGCGACATGGCCTTCGAGACGGTGTTCTCGGCCGATGACAAGGTGCAGTTCATCGAGCGGGCGCTGGCCGCCGGATATTTCGTCCGGGTGTTTTTCGTCTCGACCCGCCACCCGTCCCTCAACGCCGCCCGCATCACCTATCGGGTCATGAACGGCGGCCATGATGTATCGATCGCCAAGATCATCGCGCGCTACCGGCGCTCGATCGTCAACTGCACGCTGATCGCCCGCCGCGTCGACCGGCTGTACGTCTACGACAACTCGGTCGACGGCGCCGAGGCCCGGCTGATGTTCCGGGCCCGCTACGGCGAGCTGGCGAAGGTCTATGCCGGCCCGATCGAACGCTGGGCCGACAGCATCCACACGGCGCTGCGCGCGCCGGCCTGATCCGCGCCTTCAGCCCGCCATCTGCCGGGCCAGCGCCGCCAGTGCGACGAGTTGCTTGCCGAGGAATTCGCGCGTGCCGGCGTCGGTGAGCTGGCCGTCGGCGTCGATCTTGTTCTGCGCCTGACCGACCATGATTTCGGGTTTGTTGAGGATGCGGGCGTCGAGGAAGACGAAGATCTGGCGCAGGTGATACTGCATGCGCGCGCCGCCGAGCACGCCCATCGACGCGCTCTGGATCGCCAGCGGCTTGCCGGCGAACGGCTGATCGGGCAGGCGCGAGATCCAGTCGATGGCGTTCTTCAGCACGCCGGGCACCGAGTAGTTGTATTCGGGCGAGACGATGACGACGCCGTCGGCGGCGCGGATGGCATCGCCGAGCGCGGTGACGGCGGCCGGAAAGCCTTCGGCCTGCAGGTCGGCGTCGTACAGCGGGATGTCGCGCAGCGACGGCGCGGCGACGACGCGGATGCCGTCCGGCGCCAGTTCGGGCAGGGCGCGGGCGATGGCGGCGTTGTACGAGCCGCGGCGCAGGCTGCCGGTGATGCTCAGGAAGGTCAGCGGACGATCGCTCATGGCGGGGGCAGGCTCCGTTTCGGTGGAAAAGGGCAGGGAAGGGGCGGGATGCCCGGGAAAACGTGCCCGGGATGCTCGCGCAGGCGGCGCGCGGCGGGATAGCGGAGGGATTCGCGGGAGTTGTTCAGCGGCATTGAAGGTAGCAGCGGCGCCG
>NZ_DAOLKE010000335.1:0-3738 GCF_035331805.1 Plasticicumulans sp.
CAGACCGACAGCTCGCACCAGCGATCGTCGTGGCCGTCAAGGTCGTGCGTGCCGGGGGCGGCTACGGCGGCCACGACGATCGCTGGTGCGAGCTGTCGGTCTGTGACCACCCGACGCCGATCGCCGAGCTTGAGCGCCTGTACGCGATCTACCGGCTCACCTACCTGCGCAGTGACCCCGGGCAGCTCGTGCCGCTCGCCGGTGAACTCGCCGCCGAGGTGCAGGCGATCCTGCACGAGCGCGGCTTCCTCGCCGGCTACGCCGCCGGTGACTGCGATGCCGGCACGCTGCGCGCGCTGCATGATTTCATGGGCTGGGAGAACTACGACGAGCGCATCCGCGACGACGGCCTGATCGATCTCGAAGTGCTGGCCGACATGCGCCTGCGCCATGCCGCGTGGCGCGCGAGCCGCGCCTGAGGCGGGCAGGGTTCAGTCGACGCGAAAGTTGGCGAACTGCCAGGGATCGTCGTCGATCGTGGCTTCCGGGAACAGCTCGCCGCGCCCGGCGAGCGGCGTCCAGTCGGCGTAGACCCCGACCAGCTCGCCCAGATACGGCGCGGCGAGCTCCAGCACGCGGGCGTGATCCATGTCCTCGGGCTCGACGATGCCGCGCCGGGGGTTTTCGATCGCCCACACCATGCCGGCCAGCACGCCGGCCGTGACCTGCAGGCTGGTGGCGCTGTTGTGCGGTGCGGCGGCGCGCGCGGCGCTCACGTCGAGCCGCGAACCGTACCAGTAGGCGATGCGCTCGTGGCCGAGCAGCAGCACGCCGAGTTCGTCGCGCCCGCCGGTGATCTCGTCGACGATCAGCCGCTGCGCCGGCTGCAGCCGCCAGTTGCTGCCGGCAAGCTCGTGCAGCGACAGCAGCGCGGCATCGCAGGGGTGATAGGCGTAATGCACGGTCGGCCGGTAGCTGACGCTGCCTCCGGGGCCGCGCACGGTCAGCGCATCGGCGAGCGAGATCGATTCGCCGTGCGTGATCAGGTAGCCGTGATACGGGCCGGCGAGCGGCGTCCAGCTGCGCACGCGCACGCTCGCCCCGGGCCGCGCCAGCCAGATCGCCGCATCGCAGCCGCGCGCGTGCCGGTGGCCGTCGGGCGGCAGCCGGCGCTCGTGGCTGCCCCAGCCGAGTTCGGCCGGCTGCAGGCCCTCGCCGGCAAAACCGTCGATCGACCAGGTGTTGACGAACTCGCCGGGGCGTTTCGGGGTCGTCGGCTGCTGTGTGTCGCGTTCGGCGATGTGGATCACGCGCACGCCGAGGCGCTGCGCGAGCCGCGCCCAGTCGGCGCGCGAGACCGGCGGTGCGGCCGGCCGGCCGGTATCGCGGGCCAGATCGAGCAGCGCGTGCTTGGTGAAATGACTGACCAGCCCCGGATTGGCGCCGTGCGTCAGCACCGCGGTCGGACCGGGACCGGTCTCGGCGCGCAGCGCCAGGGCCGCCTCGCGCAGCGCGTAGTTGCTGCGCTGGGCCGGGTTCAGGGTCGGGTCGGCGTAGCCGCCGGCCCAGGGTTCGATGCAGGTGTCGAGATACAGCGCGCCGCGTGCGCGGCAGAGTCGCACCAGCGCCAGCGACGATACGGCCACCGACAGGTTCAGCAGGAAGTCGCCCGCTGCCAGCAGCGGTTCGAGGACGCTGCGCAGGTTGTCGGGGTTCAGTTCGCAGCGGCAGAAGCCGGCGCCGGCGGCCTCGGCCTGGGCGCGGCCGTCGTCGGTGGCGCTGACGATGCGGATGTCGGCCGCACGCACGCCGAGGTGGCGCAGGATCAGCGGCAGGACGCCCTGGCCTATGCTGCCGAAGCCGACGATCAGCAGGCGTCCGGGCAGACGTGCAAGTTCCGGCATCTGGAATTCCACGTATTTCGCAGGGTCGATGGCGGGAGCATGACCAATCCGCCGCAGCCCCGCCACCCCGGCGAGTCCCTGACCGAGTCCCTGACCAAAGCGTATGCTGCGGTGCAGCACGATTATCGTTACAGTGGATTCATATAGAAGCAGCCACACTGCCAGCACCGGCAGCCGATGCCGGTTGTCCCCGCGTCATCCGGAGTGACGATCGACCATGCTGAGCGCACCGACCGCCGCGCCCGAACGCTCGCCGCGCCTGCTCGCCGCCATCACGCTGTTCGTGCTGTTCGACCTGCTGGTGCTCGCGGTCAACTTCTGGATCACCTGGCAGGTCGAGCACGATGCCCTGGCCATCAACGTCGCCGGCCGCCAGCGCATGCTGACGCAGCGCATCGCCAAATCGCTGCTGCTGCTCGGCCGGCCCGAGGATGCCACCCAGGCCCGTCGCGACCTGCGCGCCGCCAAGGAGCTGTTCGGCGAGACGCTCGCGGCCTTCGAAGCCGGCGGCCACGTGCGCGATGGCGACGGCGTCGAACAGCCGTTCCGGGCGCTGGAGGGCAGCGATGCGCGCGCGCTGGTCGGCGAGGCCCGGGCGCTGTGGCAGCCGCTGGCCGCGCAGATCGAGGCGGCGCTCGCCGGTGCGCCGGGGGCACTGGAGCCGGCGCAGCGCGCCGCCGTGCGCGATACCGAGATGCTGCTCGTGCGCATGAACCGCCTGACCGGCGTCATGCAGGCGCAGTCGAATGCGAGCACGGTGCGGCTGCGCCTGCTGCAGGCCGTGGTCGTCGGGCTGGCGCTGCTGAACTTCGCGCTGATCGTCTCGCTGTTCCGCCAGCAGCTGCGGGCCGCGGCGCAGGCCGGCCAGGCGCTGGCCGAGCTGATCGACCATCTGCAGGATGGCGTTGCGGTGCTCGACGGCGAGCGGCGCATCGTCATGGCCAATGCCGCGCTCGGGCGGCTGTTCGGCGTCGAGGTCGGGCGACTGACCGGCCGCCCGGTCGGCGAGCTGCTGAGCCATGAGCAGGAGCGCGACGCGCTGCTCGGCCTGCGCCCCGACGGCGCACGCTTCGCGGCGCAGTGCACCGAGGTCGACATCAGCCTGCACGGCCGGCCGCTGACGCTGCTGACCATCGCCGATGTGACCGCCGAGCAGGAGCGCCAGGCGCAGCTGCGGCGGATGGCCTTCCAGGACCCGCTGACCAGCGTGCCGAACCGGCTGCTGGCGCTCGACCGCCTCGAATCGGCGCTGCTGCGCAGCCTGCGCGCGCGCCGCCGCTGCGCGGTGCTGTTCATCGACCTCGACGGCTTCAAGCCGATCAACGACCACTACGGTCATGCGACCGGCGATCTGGTGCTGATCCACGTCGCGCGCGTGCTGCAGGCGCAGGTGCGGGCCGCGGACACGGTCGCGCGCTATGGCGGCGACGAGTTCCTCGTGATCCTGCCCGACCTGCAGGTCGCCGATGACGCGATGACCGTGGCCGCGAAGATCAGTGCGGCGCTGCACGGCCCGGTGCGCATCGGTCCGTACGAGTTGCCGCTCGGCGTCAGCATCGGCATCGCCAGCTGCCCGGAGCACGCGGCCACGCCCGAGGCGCTGATCGCCGCCGCCGACGCGGCGATGTACCGCGCCAAGCGCGCCGGCGGCGGCCTGATCGAACGGGCCAGACCTGCGACACAATCTGTCACCGACCGGCGCTCGCAGCCGGGCTGAACTTTTCCGGGCCTGCAGGCGTCCATCGTCATCGAGCGGATGTTCTTCGCTTGCCCGATCCCCTCCCTGGTCGGGCGGACCCGGCCCCCCCTGCCGGGTCGTCTTGGAGCCCCGGACCCTCCCCCTGTACCGGGGCTTTTTTATGCACGGCTTTCCGGGCGCTCTTGAAACCGCTGC
>NZ_DAOLKE010000336.1:0-3735 GCF_035331805.1 Plasticicumulans sp.
GGCTGGTCGCGCGCCTCGGCGCCGGCGGCAGCGCCGGCACGCTCGGCCTGCAGCGCGACGGCGCGCAGTTCACGGCCCGGCTCAACGGCGCGCCGCTGCCCTCGCTCGCCGAGCTGGCGCGCGTGCTGCCGGTGCTGCTGCTGACGCCGGACAGCCATCGCCTGCTCGATGACGGCCCGCGCCCGCGCCGGCGCTTCCTCGACTGGGGCGTGTTCCAGCGCGACGCGGGCTTTCTCGCGCACTGGCGGCGCTGCCAGCTCGCGCTGCGCCAGCGCAACGCCGCACTGCGCCAGCCGGCGATGCTCAGAAGCCTGCCGGGCTGGGAGGCGGAACTCGTCAGTGCCGCCGGACCGCTCGATGCCGCGCGCGCCGGCTTCGTCGAGGCGCTCGCCGCAGCCGCGCAGCCGCAGCTGCAGGCGCTGCTGGACACGGACCTGCGGCTGACGCTCGATTACCGCCGCGGCTGGCCGGCCGGCCAGCCGCTCGGCGAGGTGCTCGCCGAGGCGCGCGAAGGCGACCGGCGCGCCGGTCATACCCGCCACGGCGCACACCGCGCCGATTTCGCCGTGCGCCTCGACGGCCGCCCGCCCGGCGAGGCGCTGTCGCGCGGCCAGCACAAGCTGCTGGTCGCCGCGCTGGTGCTTGCGCAGGCGGCGCTGTACCGGGAGACCTGCGGCCGGCCCTGCGTGCTGCTGGTCGACGACCTGCCGGCCGAGCTCGACGGGGCGCACCGCTCGCGTTTCGTCGAGCGTCTGGCCGCGACCGGCGCGCAGGTGTTCGTCACCGCGATCGAGGCGGCGGCCCTCGGCGGGACGCTGCCGGCCGATGCGCGCCTGCACCGGCTCGCGGCCGGCGCGCTGGTGGAAGTGGTATAATCCCGCTCCTGTTGCCGGGGACCTTATTTGATGAGCGAAACAAGCACTTACAACTCGTCGAGCATCCAGGTCCTGAAGGGTCTGGACGCGGTGCGCAAGCGTCCCGGCATGTACATCGGCGACACCGATGACGGCACCGGCCTGCACCACATGGTGTTCGAGGTCGTCGACAACGCCATCGACGAGGCGCTGGCCGGCTACTGCACCGAGGTGCGGGTCATCATCCACACCGACAATTCGGTCAGCGTCACCGACAACGGCCGCGGCATTCCGGTCGACCTGCATCCCGAGGAAGGCGTCTCGGCGGCCGAAGTCATCATGACCGTGCTGCACGCCGGCGGTAAGTTCAACCAGAACAGCTACAAGGTTTCGGGCGGCCTGCACGGCGTCGGCGTGTCGGTCGTCAATGCGCTGTCCGAATACCTGAAACTGACGATCCGCCGCGACGGCCACCTGCACGAGCAGGAATACGTGCACGGCGTGCCGCAATACCCGCTGAAGGTGATCGGCGATACCGAACTCGCCGGCACCGAGGTGCGTTTCCGCCCGAGCGGCGAAACCTTCACGCACATCGAATTCCATTACGACGTGCTGGCGCGGCGGCTGCGCGAACTGTCCTTCCTCAATTCCGGTGTGCGCATCTGCCTCGATGACGAACGCACCGGCAAGGCCGACGTGTTCGAATACCAGGGCGGCATCCGCGCCTTCGTCGAACATCTGAACCGCAACAAGACGCCGCTGCACGAAGTGGTGTTCTACTGCAATACCGAAAAGGACGGCATCGGCGTCGAGCTGGCACTGCAGTGGAATGATTCCTATCAGGAAAACGTGTTCTGCTTCACGAACAACATTCCGCAGCGCGACGGCGGCACGCACCTGACCGGTTTCCGCACGGCGCTGACGCGCACGCTCAACGATTACATGGAAGCCGAAGGCATCCTGAAGAAGGCCAAGGTCGCGACTTCCGGTGACGATGCGCGCGAGGGCCTGACCGCGGTGCTGTCGGTGAAGGTGCCGGACCCGAAGTTCTCGTCGCAGACCAAGGACAAGCTGGTTTCCAGCGAGGTCAAGGGCGTCGTCGAATCGCTGGTCGCCGAGCACTTCCAGGCCTTCCTGCTCGAACGCCCGGCCGATGCGCGCGGCATCACCGAGAAGATCGTCGAGGCCGCCCGCGCCCGCGAGGCCGCACGGCGCGCGCGCGAGATGACGCGCCGCAAGGGCGTGCTCGACATTGCCGGCCTGCCCGGCAAGCTCGCTGACTGTCAGGAGAAGGACCCCGGCCTGTCCGAGATCTTCCTGGTCGAGGGCGACTCGGCCGGCGGCTCGGCCAAGCAGGGACGGGATCGCAAGTTCCAGGCGATCCTGCCGCTGAAGGGCAAGATCCTGAACGTCGAGAAGGCGCGCTTCGACAAGATGCTGCAGTCGGCCGAGGTCGGCACGCTGATCACGGCGCTCGGCTGCGGCATCGGCCGCGAGGAATTCGATCCGGACAAGCTGCGCTACCACCGGATCATCATCATGACCGACGCCGACGTCGACGGCTCGCACATCCGCACGCTGCTGCTGACCTTCTTCTACCGGCAGATGAAGGAGCTGGTCGAGCGCGGCCACGTCTACATCGCGCAGCCGCCGCTGTACAAGGTCAAGAAGGGCAAGCAGGAACAGTACGTGAAGGACGACGGCGAGCTGTCGGCCTATCTGCTGTCGGCCGCGCTCGACGGGGCCGAGCTGCTGCCCGATGCCGTCAGCCCGCCGATCAGCGGCGCGGCGCTGGAAACCCTGGCGCGCGATTCGATGGCGGTCGCGCAGGTGATCCGCCGGCTCGCACGGCGCTTCGATGCGCGCGTGCTCGAACAGCTCGTGCAGCTGCCGCGGCTGCGCGCCGAAACCCTGCGCGAGGGCCGCGGCCTCGAGGGCTGGATCAAGACGCTCGGCGAGCGGCTGGCGGCGGCGGCCGACGACGGCTCGCAGTACACGGTGCGCCTCGATGCGCGCGAGGACGGCGAGGGTCACTGCCTGACGGTCGTGCAGCGCCGCCACGGGCTGGAGCGCGAATCGCGCTTCGCGGCCGAGTTCTTCGCGACGCCGGAATACGGCCTGCTCGCGCAGCTCGCCGACCGCATCGCCGATCTGTTCAGCGCCGAGACCACGATCCGCCGCGGCGAGCGCAGCCAGGGCGTCGACAGCCTGCGTGCCACCGTCGACTGGCTGCTCGACGAGGCACGCCGCGGCCAGCACATCCAGCGCTACAAGGGCCTCGGCGAGATGAACCCCGGGCAGCTCTGGGAAACGACGATGAACCCGGAAACCCGCCGCCTGCTGCAGGTGCGCATCGAGGATGCGATCGCTGCCGACGAGGTGTTCACGACGCTGATGGGCGACGAGGTCGAGCCGCGGCGCGAGTTCATCGAAAGCAACGCGCTGGCGGCGGCGAACATCGACGTCTGAACGCCCGTGCGCCGCGGTCCGTCGTGACCGCGGCGCGACAGCCCCGGCGGCAGCAACTCCGTAATCCACAGAAACGGTGGATGGCGCTGTGGATGCGGTGTGTTGATTGCGGACAAGTCCGGTGTGACGGCATTTACTGAATGCTGCCACGGCAATTCCGGCATGACCGGCTTTGCCGTGACTCGATAAAAGACGCCTGGTCTGATCCGCAATCCCCGGCAGGCTTGCAGAGCCGGAGCGTCATGCAGCGAATGTCCGCTGTGGACAATTCGGGACCGGCGATCCCGGTCCGGCCGGTTTTCCAGAAATCATCAACTGCCATTCCCGCCCTCGTGGCTGCCGATGCACCGGCCCGTGACGGGGATGGTGAAACGGAAACGCATCCGTCCAGCAGACAAATCCATTTGCCGGC
>NZ_DAOLKE010000337.1:0-3725 GCF_035331805.1 Plasticicumulans sp.
CGCCTCAGCGCCGTCCGCGCGCCTCGGTCGCCGCGTCGAAGAAACGCCAGGCCAGCGTCAGCGCGTCCGGCCCGGCCGGTTCCGAGAAGGCCTGGTCGGCGGCGCCGCCGCTCCAGGCGTGGCCGAGTTCGTGGACGCGCACGGCGCGCACGTAGGGATCGCCGTCGGCGTGCTGCCAGTCGGTGACGTGCATGCCGAGGCGCTCGCCGCGCTGCAGTTCGCGGCCGCGGCTTTTCAGCGCCGTGCCGGCCGGCAGCAGCTCCAGCCACAGCGCCGCCGAGGCCTGCGCGCAGGCCGGTGCGACGATGCGATCGGCGTCGCCGTGCAGCACGATCATCGGCGGCGGCCGGCGTCCGAACAGGCGCAGACGCAGCTGTTTCACGTCCGGCAGGCGCCGGCCCTGCATCGCGGCAGCGGCCTGCAGCGGGTTGCTGGCGCTCGCCGGCACCGCGCCCGAATGCGAGCCGACCGCAACGAAGCGTTCCGGGTGGCGCAGGCCGAGCGTCAGCGCCATTGCGCCGCCGGCCGACAGCCCGAGCGCGTACAGCCGGTCGCGGCGCAGCGGCCAGCGCAGGCAGGCGTGTTCGACGATCGACAGCAGCAGCAGGCATTCGGTCGCGACCTGTGCCTCGCTGCGAAACCAGTTCCAGCAGCGCTGGGCGTTGGCCTGCTGCGTCTGCTCGGGCATCAGCACCGCGAACTGCTCGCGCTGCGCGAGGCGCGCAACGCGCGTGCTGGCGGCGAAGCTGGCGCTGTCCTGCCCGCAGCCGTGCAGCAGCAGCAGGACGGGCACCGGCCGGGCGCGCGTCGCTCCCGGCGGCAGGTACAGCCGGAAACGCCGCTGCGCCAGCGGCCCGAGGCCCCAGCTGCCTTCCTCCCAGCGCCCGGAGGCGCGGGCGTGGACGATCGGCGCCTCGGCCGGTGTGGCGATGCCGGACAGCAGCCGGCGCAGGCCGGTACCGATATGGCTGGCGGGCCCGGCGAGCGTGCGGGTTTTCGGCGTACGCAGGGGTTTGATGGCGGGACGACGCGGCATAAGGGCGACGGATTCGGCGATCGGGGGGTGTTGGCAGCCTACCCGAGCCGCCGGGGGCAGCGGGGGATCGGCGTTTGCGGATCGTGGAGACTTGCCACGTGGCAAGCCGCGGCGGATCGGGCTGACCGGCAGAACGGGTTCTGGCGTGGTGCAAGCGGAGGCTTGCACCGGACTGCGCCAGATCAGCCCTCGCTCGCCGGCCCGCCGCTTGCAGGCATGCGACCTGTGTCGGAAACCCGTGTCGCTCGTATCAGAATTACGTCAAGTCGTTGTATTGATGCGACTGTTTTCCACAGATTCTGTGGACAAAGACGGCAGTTCTGTGACAGGCGTCAAAAGCCTGTCATGCCGCAGCGCGACATATGCCTGCGATCGGTGATCCGGGCGTGATCCGGACTCGTGCGTATCATTCATGCCTGATGCGTTGATTTATGCGCACGCGCCTTCCTACGATGCCGGCCATCACCGATGGATCATGGGGGCTTTCACGATGCAGGCGCTGCGCTTCAACTTCCGCACGCTGTGCCGAAACGCCGCCGAACGCGGCGAGCAGTTGCAGGCGCGGCTGCTCGATGCGCTCGGGGCGCGCCACGGTGCCAAGGCGCTGCCGGATTTCGGCATCGAGCGCGCCGCGCAGCTGATCGGCTGCACGGCCAACTACATCCGCAGCCTGGAGGCACGCGCCGAGGCACCGCAGCCGCGGCTGATCGAGGCCGGCAGCCTGCAGCGGCGCGTATACAACTACAACGACGTCAACCACCTGCGCACGGTCATGGGCCGCGGCGTGCACCGGCCGGACGGAGCCGCGGCGGCGCGCGTGGTGTTCTCGAACCTCAAGGGCGGCGTCGCCAAGACCACGATGTCGCTGCACTTCGCGCAGTACTGCGCGCGCGAGGGCTACCGCGTGCTGCTGGTCGATGCCGATCCGCAGGCGACCACCACCGGCGCCTTCGGCTTCATTCCCGATCTCGACCTCGGTGACGGCGATGACCTGTCGCAGGCGCTGCTCGCCGGCCCGCAGCACCTCGAAACCGCGATCCGGCGCACGCACTGGGCGCAGCTCGACCTGCTGCCCTCGCGTCTGGCGCTGCAGTACGTCGACTGGCAGCTGTCGCAGCCGGCCGAACGCACCCATGCCGAACTCGGGGCGCCGCCGGTGCGCCTGACGCGCGCGCTCGCGCAGGTCGAGGATCGCTACGACCTGATCGTCATCGACACGCCGCCGTCGCTCGGCATGCTGTCGATCAACGCCATCGCCGCGGCCAGCCTGATCGTGATGCCGATCGTGCCGCACATGTACGACATCTCCTCGTCGGTGCAGTACTTCCGCATCCTCGAACAGGTCTGCGAGCTGTACGCGCGCGAGATCGACGTGGCGCGGCTGGCGATCCTGCTGACCAAGGTCGACAACAGCACCGAGACGCTGAACAACATCGCCGTGATCAACGGCGCCTACGGCGAGCTGATCCTCAGCAACCGCATGGGCCTGACCAAGGAGCTGCAGAAGTCGGCGTCCGATCAGCTCAGCATCTACGAGATCGACCAGCCGCGCGGCTCGCGCGACACCTACCACCGCGCGGTGATGATGCTCGATGCCGTCAACAGCGAACTGCTGCTCGCGGTGCGCCAGCTCTGGCAGCAGCAGGTGCTGGTCGGCATCGAGGCGGCCGAGGCCGGGCACGGCCGGGTGCGCGCATGAGCCGGCGCGGCAGCGGCGGTCTGAAGGGCCTGGCCGGTTTTCTCGGCAGCGGCGAGCACCAGTTCGGGCAGAGCCTGATGGACGAGTCCGCCGCCGGTGTTGCGCGCCTGCCGGTCACGCAGCTCGTGCCAGGACGCTTCCAGCCGCGGCGCACGATCGACGAAGCCTGGCTCGCCGAACTGGCCGACAGCGTGCGCCGGCTCGGTGTCATCGAGCCGGTCGCCGTGCGCCCGCTCGGCGAAGGCCGCTACGAGATCCTCGCCGGCGAGATGCGCTGGCGTGCCGCGCAGCAGGCGGGGCTCGTCGAGCTGCCGGTCATCGTCCACGATGTCGATGACCGCACGGCGGCGTCGATGGCGCTGGTCGAGAACCTGCTGCGCCGCGACCTCGATCCGATCGAGGAGGCGCACGCGCTCGCGCGCCTCGGCAGCGAGTTCGGCCTGCGCAACCGCGAACTCGCCGAACTGCTGAGCCGCTCCGAATCCGCCATCAGTCGCACGCTCGGCCTGCTCGCGCTCGCCCCCGGCGTGCAGGCGCTGCTGCAGGCACGCCGCCTCGATGCCGGTCACGCCCGCGTGCTGCTCGGACTGCCGGAGGCGGATCAGGAGGCGCTGGCGCAGGCTGCGGTCGATCTCGGCCTGAGCGTGCGCGAGCTGGAAAAACGCCGGCAGCGGCTGCTCGCCGGCGAACGGCCGGCGCTCGCCGAGCCGGTCGTGCCTGCCGATGCCGAACTCGATGCGCTCGAACGCCAGTTCACGCAGCGCCTCGGCGCCGGCGTGCGCCTGCGCTACAGCGCGGCAAGGCAGCGCGGCCGCATCGAGATCGACTTCCGCGACCTCGACGGCCTGCGTGCGCTGCTGGCGCGGCTGCCGGAGGCGGGCGGCTGAAACCGGAACTTGCCACGTGGCAAGTCGAAGGCGGCAACGCGCATCCGCCGGCGGTGACGGCTGGCGTCCCGGCTCACGCTGAACGTCGGGCCGGGCGCAGCCG
>NZ_DAOLKE010000338.1:0-3722 GCF_035331805.1 Plasticicumulans sp.
GACGGCGGTGCGCCAGGCGGCGGCGCAGCTGAAGCATTATCTGGGCTGAGGCCGGACGCAGTCGGGACCGGCTGCAGCCGCGCTGCCACCGGCTCGCCGGCAGCGGGCGGGCGTGGCTCGCCACGAGTCGCGCCCGTCTGCTGCCGGATCGGTGCACTCGCGGCACATGGTCACCGGCACGCTGCTCGCATCGCACAGCCGGTGGTTCCGGCGTCGCCGCTGCCGGCGGTTGCGGGCGAATACCGGACGCATGTGCCGGTAAACGCCTGAACAGCGGCCTACACTGGCGCCAGGGCCGGCCGCGGACGGCCCGGTACCCGGAGCCCACGCTGATGACCCCACGGCCGCCACCGCCGGATGTGCCGATCACGCAGACCCGGCTGGCGCTGCTGCAGGCGATGCCGGTGTTCGGCGCACTGCACGCCGGGGCGCTCGGCTGCCTGCTCGCGCATGCGCAAGCGGTGACGGTCGCGCGCTGCGGCTGGTTCTTCCACGAGGGCGAGACCGGCGAGCAGATGTTCGTGCTCGAATCCGGGCGCGTCGCGATCCTCAAGGCCTGGGAAGGGCGCGAGTACCTGCTGCGCGAGTTCGGCCCCGGTGACTGCTTCGGCGAGATCGCGCTGCTCGACTTCTGCCCGCGCAGCGCCTCGGGGCTCGCCCTCACCGAGTGCTCGGCGCTGGCTTTCGACTGCAGCGCGCTGTATGCGCTGCACGAGCGTGACCCCGAGCAGTTCGTGCTGCTGCAGATGAACCTCGGCCGCGAGCTATGCCGACGCCTGCGCGTGGCCGACGAGCAGCTGTTCCGCACGCGCATCGCCGCCGAGGCGATCGAGGGCTATCCGCTGTTCGACGGCGGCATGCACGCCTGCCCGATCGACGCCGGCTGCTGAGGACCGCGCCCCGTGCACTGCGCCGCCTGCGGCTGCGCACATCCCGACGCCACCACTAGCGTGTGCAGCCGCTGCGGTGCGCCGCTCGCGCGCGCCTGTCCGGCCTGCGGCCAGACGGTGGCAGCGGATGCGCGCTACTGCAGTGCGTGCGGCGGACTGCTGCCGGCCCGACCGGCGATCCCGGCGGCGGCGACCGGGCCGGCACCGCTCGAGTACACGCCCGCGCACCTCGCCGAGCGCATCCTCGATGCGCAGGCGGCGCTTGCCGCCCGCGGCGGCGCCAGCGACGGCGAGCGCAAGACCGTCACCGCGCTGTTCGCGGATCTGGCCAGCTCGACCGCCCTGATCCATGCGCTCGATCCCGAGGACGCACGCCGACTGCTCGATCCGGTGCTCGAACTGATGATGGAAGCCGTGCACCACTACGAGGGCTACGTCACGAAGCTGCTCGGCGACGGTCTGCTCGCGCTGTTCGGCGCGCCGATCGCGCACGAGGACCACGCGTGCCGCGCGCTGTACGCGGCGCTGCGCATGCAGGAAGCCATGCGTCGCTACGCCGATGGGCTGCGCGCCGTGCATGGCGTCGCACTGGCATTGCGTGTCGGCGTCAACACCGGCGAGGTCATCGTGCGTGCGATCCGCACCGATGACCTGCGCACCGACTACGACCCGGTCGGGCCGACGATCCATCTCGCCTCGCGCCTGGAGGGCATCGCCTTACCCGGCTCCGTGATTGCGAGCGCAAGCACCCACCGGCTCGCGCAGGACTGGTTCACGTTCCGTGCGCTCGGCGCCACGCCGGTGCGCGGCCTGCCCGAACCGCTGCCGGTGTACGAGCTGCTCGGGCCGGGCGCGTTGCGTACGCGCCTGCAGCTGATGGCAAGCCGCGGGCTCGCAGCGTTCGTCGGCCGGCGTGCCGAACTCGAGCGGCTCGCGCGCGTCTGGGCCGGTGTCGGCACGGCGGCGGGCGGTGCGCTCGTCGCGCTCGCCGGCGAGCCCGGGGTCGGCAAGTCACGACTGTTCCACGAGTTCCGGCTCGGCGCCGTGCCGGCTGCACAGGTGCTGGAAACCGGCCCGGTCGCGCATGGCAAGGCCTGGCCGTGGCTGCCGCTGATCGAACTGCTGACCGATTACGCGCACATCGATGCCGGCGACGATGCCCGCACGCGCGGCGGCAAGCTCAGCAGCCGCGTGCTGGCACTCGACCCTGCGCTCGACGCCGAGCTGCCGTGGCTGCTGCATCTGCTCGGGCTCGACGCCGGCCTGCCGGCGCTCGCGCAGATGGATCCGCAGAGTCTGCGCCAGCGCCTGTTCGAGGCGCTCGCGCGCCTGCTGCGCCGGCTGGCCCGGGAACGGCCGCTGCTGCTGATCGTCGAGGATCTGCAGTGGCTGGATGCCGACACCGAAGCCTGGCTGGCGTGGCTCGCGCCGCGCCTCGCGTCGCTGCCGGTGCTGCTGCTGGTCGACTACCGGCCCGAATACCGCGACGACTGGCTCGTGGCCGCCGGGGCACTGCGGCTGCGGCTCGAAGCGCTCGGAACGACCGAAGCCGGGGCGCTGCTCGACACGCTGCTCGGCCCGGCGGCGGAACTCGCAGCGCTGCGCGCCGGCCTGCTGGAGCGCACCGACGGCAATCCTTTTTACCTCGAAGAGGTCGTGCAGACGCTCGCCGGCGAGGGCGTGCTCGCCGGCGCACGCGGCAACTATCGGCTCGCCGCCGCCGCCGCCGCCGGCGCGGCGCGGCTCGCGCATCTGCCGCCGACCGTGCAGGGCGTGCTCGCCGCCCGCATCGACCGGCTCGACGCCGCCGACAAGGCCTTGCTGCAGACGCTGGCGGTGATCGGCCGGCACTTGCCGTGGAGCCTGATCGCGCGCGTCACCGCGCAGCCCGAGGCGCTACTGAAGCTGCGGCTCGCGCGCCTGCAGGCCGGCGAGTTCATCCACGCACTGCCGGCCTGGCCCGAGACCGGCTACCGCTTCAGGCACGCGCTGACCCAGGAAGTCGCCTACGGCTCGCTGCCCGGCGGGCGCCGCGCCGCGCTGCACGTGCAGACCGCGCAGGCGATCGAGGCGCTGTACCCCGAGCGGCTCGACGAGCACTGCGCCGAGCTCGCCACACACTACCGGCTCGGCGGCGACGCGCCGCGCGCGATCGACTGGCTGCTGCGTGCCGGTCTCCAGGCGCGCCGGCGCGCGGCCAGTGTCGAGGCCGAGTCGCACCTGGATGCCGCGCTGGCACTGACGCTCGCGCAGCCGCCGGGCCCGGCGCGTGATCGCCGCGAACTGGAGCTGCAGCTCGCACTCGGTTCGGTGCGCATGCTCACGCAGGGCTACGCGGCCCCCGGCGTCGAACAGGCGTACCTGCGCACCCTCGCCCTGATCGAGACGCTCGACGAGCCGGCCGGGCTGTTTCCGGCGCTGTTCGGACTGCGCACGCTCTGCCATGTGCGCGGCGAACTCGTGCGCGCGCAGGCGCTCGGTGCGCGCCTGCTCGAACTGGCGCAGCGCTCGGGCGACGCCGGGCTGTTGATCGAGGCGCATCGCGCCTACGGAGCCTCGCTGTTCAACCGCGGGGAGCTGCACGCCGCGCTCGGGCACATGACGCGCACGCTCGCGCTGCACGATCCGCATGCGCACCGCGGTCACGGCCTGGTCTACGGCGTCGATGCCGGCGTGCTCGGCCACGCCTTCACCGGCTGGCTGCGCTGGCATCTCGGCGAACCGGACGCCGCGCGGCGCGAGGCGCTGCACGCGCTCGAGCTCGCGCGCGCCGACGGACTCGCGCACGTCGAGGCCTCGGCCCTGGTGTTCGCCGCCGAGGTACACCAGCAC
>NZ_DAOLKE010000339.1:0-3693 GCF_035331805.1 Plasticicumulans sp.
TAGAGTGCGCTCGCCTTCCGAGCCGCAGGAGATTTCCGCCCGATGAGCACCCCGCACCCGCTGATCGACGCCGCCGCGCTCGCGGCGCGCCTCGATGATCCCGATCTCGTCGTCATCGACTGCCGCTTCAACCTGATGGACAAGGCCGCCGGCCCCCGGGCCTGGGCCGCGGCACACCTGCCCGGTGCCCGGTACGCCGATCTCGATGCCGACCTCGCCGGCCCGGTCACGGGCATGAGCGGCCGCCATCCGCTGCCGGCGCCGGCGGCGTTCGCCGCCTCGCTGTCGCGCTGGGGCGTGCGCCCGGACAGCTTCGTCGTCGCCTACGACGCGGCCGGCGGTGCGATGGCCGCGGCCCGGCTGTGGTGGCTGCTGCGCTGGGTCGGGCACGGGCGGGCTGCGGTGCTCGATGGCGGCCTGCCGGACTGGCAGCGCCGCGGCCTGCCGCTGACCGACGCCGCGCCCGCGGTCGCGGCCAGCGACTACCCGGTGCAGCCCGACGATGCGCGCTGGCTCGGCATCGCGGCGCTGAAGGCCGCACTCGCGGCCGGCGAGTCGCTGGTCGATGCACGCGCCGCAGCGCGCTATCGCGGCGAGACCGAGCCGGTCGATCCGGTCGCCGGCCACGTGCCCGGGGCGCTGAACCTGCCGCAGGACGGCAACCTCGACGCCGAAGGCCGCTTCCTGCCGCCGGCGGCGCTGGCCGCGCGCTTCGGCGCCGTGCTCGGCGAGCGCGCCCCGGCGCGCGTGATCCACATGTGCGGCTCCGGCGTCACCGCCTGTCACAATCTGCTGGCGATGGAGGCTGCGGGCCTCACCGGCTCGAAGCTCTACGCCGGCTCCTGGAGCGAATGGATCCGCGACCCGGCCAACCCGGTCGCGACCGGCGCCGAACCCTGAGCATCGCCGGCGCAGTCGATCGGAGTCCATATCGCATCGCCCGGCACGGTCTGCACGGGCGGAATGCGCAATCCCGGACCCGATGCTGCGGCTCCGCTCCTGCGCCGCTGCCGGCGTCATCTACGCTGGGGCCGGCTGGCTGAAACCGCCTCACCACAATGACGAATGTTTCTTCACGGGAGACCCGCCCATCATGCGTTTCATGCATGCGTCCTTTCTGAAAACCGGCTCCATCTTCGGCCTGATCGCCGCGCTGGCGTTTCTCGCCACCGGCTGCGTGCAGCCGGCCTCGGTCGCGCCGCCGGCCGGCACGCAGACCGCCTGCGGCTTCGTCAACACCGCCGAGACCAACAACACCGCGACCGGCGCGCTGATCGGCGCGGTCGCCGGTGCCGCGCTCGGGGCCGCGACCGGCCACAGCAAGGGCAAGCGGGCGCTGATCGGTGCGGCCGGCGGTGCCGTGGTCGGCGGCGCGATCGGCGCCTACATGGACAACAAGGAGCAGGCACTGCGCCAGCAGCTCGCCGGCACCGGCGTCATCGTCTCGCGCTCCGGCAACATCGTCATCCTGACCTTCCCGGAAGGCATCACCTTCCCGGTCGGCAAGTCGACGCTGAGCAGCGGCGGCCGTTCCGCGCTCGGGCGCATCGCGCCGACGCTGGCCTCGGCCGACCGCACGCGCATCGGCGTCTGCGGCCACACCGACAACACCGGCTCGCGCGAGCTGAACGAGCGTCTGTCGTATGACCGCGCCACTGTCGTTGCCAACACGCTGAGCGGTTTCGGCGTGCCCTCGGGCCGCATGATCGTGCGCGGCTTCGCCTACGACATGCCGATCGCCAGCAACGCCACGCCGGAAGGCCGCGCGCGCAACCGTCGCGTCGAGATCGTGCTGGAGCCGGTCAACTGACGGTCACGGCGGCGGGCACGGACGGCGGGTATATGCTCGGCGCCCGTCCTGCCCGCTGCCGGAGCGACGTCCGTGTGCCTGATCCTGTTCGCGTACCGCGTCCATCCCGACTATCCGCTGATCCTCGCCGCCAACCGCGACGAGTTCTACGCCCGCCCGGCCCTGCCGCTCGGCTGGTGGCAGGATGCCCCGGATCTGCTCGCCGGGCGTGATCTCGCCGCCGGCGGCACCTGGGCCGGCATCACCCGCAGCGGCCGCTTCGCCGCGATCACCAATTACCGCGATCCCGCCCGGATGCGCGCCGATGCGCCGTCGCGCGGCGCGCTGGTCGGCGATTTCCTGCGCGGCACGCAGACGGCCCCGGCCTATCTCGACGACGTGGCCGCCGCCGGCCTGCCGTACAACGGCTTCAACCTGCTCGCCGCCGATCCGGCCGCCGGGCTCTGGTACTACGGCAGCCGCGACGGCAGGCCGCGCGCCGTGGAAGCCGGCGTGCACGGCCTGAGCAACGCCCTGCTCGATACGCCGTGGCCGAAGGTGCGCCGCGGCAAGGCGGGCCTGCAGCCCCTGCTCGAAGCCGGCACCCGCCCGGACCCGGAAGCCCTGTTCACGCTGCTTGCCGACACCAGCCGCCCGCCCGACGCCGAACTGCCCTCGACCGGCGTGTCGCCCGAATGGGAACGCCTGCTGTCTCCGGCCTGGATCGTCAGCCCGACCTACGGCACGCGCGGCTCGCTGGTGCTGCTGTGGCGGGCCGATGGCAGGGTCGAGATGATCGAGCGCGAGGCCGGCAGCGGCGAGGAGCGGGCGTTCCGGCTGCGGGTGGGGTGACACCCGGCACCGCGCTGATGAGCGCTGCCCGGCGGCGGCGCGCCGGCGTGCGGTGACCGGTGAAACCGAGCGCCTGCACCCTCTCCGGGGTCATTGCAATGAAGCGCACGGGGCCGGCGGTAAGCCGGCATCGCTCAGGCGTGTCGTGCGGACTTCCTGAAAAGATCGCTGAAAGCCATGTCCTGAACGGGCAGATGCGGTAATTCGTTCGAGGTCGTCAGGTTGTTGACGATTTATTGACGGTGCGAGGTGTTTCAATGACAGGCTGAATGAGTGTCAAAAAAATGCCATTTCCAGATTGCTTACCTATAAATCGTGAATCATTACTGCTGCAGTTGTCGTATTGAAAATACTATATATTTGGTAATGATTGAACCTGCATCTCAAGGATCAAAGGTGATTGAACGCATGAATCACGCCAGATTCATGGAAAATGTCCGGGATGGATCAGAATTGCTTTCAGGCATTCTGCCAGTGCGGAGTTGATGGGCGCTACAAGCATGCAATTGTGAGGCAATCATGACGCAATACGAACTGGTGCCCTCTTCATCGTCGTCGGAAGGGGAAGGGAATGATTTTGTCTTCCTGTCAGAATCAGAGCCGCTGGAGACGCTGGCTTCCAGTGCCAACACGGATCCTGATCTCTGGCGGGTGCTGGCTGTCGATGATGACCCCGACTTCCAGCGCTCCATGGCCTTCGCTCTTTCCGGCATGTGCGTGCTCGGCAGGAAGATTGAACTGCTGCAGGCCGGCAGTCATGCCGAGGCCGCACAAATCCTGGCCAGGGAGCAGGACATTGCGGTGATGCTGCTCGATGTGGTCATGGAAACGGACGACGCGGGTCTCAGGCTGGCCCGGGCGGTCCGCGAAGTGCTCGGGAATGCCGAGCTGCGCATCGTGCTCGTGACCGGGCAGCCGGGTTTTGCGCCGGTACGTGAGGTCATGGAGCACTATGACATCAATGACTACTGGTCGAAGTCGGAGCTCGGAATCGAGCGTCTGCACACGCTGCTGACCGCCAACGCCCGCGCCTGGATGCAGGTGCATACGAT
>NZ_DAOLKE010000340.1:0-3688 GCF_035331805.1 Plasticicumulans sp.
CCCGCTGCTCATCTCCTCGATCCGCCGCGCCAGCCGCGCGATCTGCGCCCAGTCGTGACTGACGATGTCCTGCGCATGTGCGAGGTGGTTGCGCAGCGATTCGAGGTCGGCGATCACACGCTTCGCGGCGCTGCGTCCGGGCATGTCGAGGCGGGCGAGTTCGGCCGGGTCCTCGATCAGCAGGCGCAGCTTGTCGCCGAACTGCAGGCAGTCGAGCAGCGTGCAGGCGTGGCCGCGGCGCTGGCGTTCGAGCTGCAGCTGCCTCGCCTTGTCGAGGCGCGCGGCGGACAGCTTCGCCGTCCACTCGCCGCCCGGCCAGCGGGCGCGGATGCGGCCGGTGAAGTCGAGTTCGGCGAGCGTCAGGATGCCGAACAGCCACATGCGCACGACCGGCTTCTGCATGTCGTTGCGCCCGATGACCGCGACCGGCTCGCCGAGCAGCGTCACGAAGGCGTGGTCGTGGCGGGTCAGCACGTGCACGACCTCGGCGAGTCCGGCCTCGCTGGCCACGCATTCGGCGCGCGTCAGCGTCCGCGCGGCCTGCGCACAGGCGGCCTCGCCGAGCGCATCGAGCGCGGCGCGCTTCACGCTGGCGACGATGCGGCCCTCCTGACGCACCCCGGCCACACCGTGGCCGCCGGCATCGAGGCTGGCAGCGACCGCGGCGGCCGGGCGTTCGCCGTCGAAGGACGGCAGCGCCTCGGCGATGTCCTGCGCCGAGAACGCATGCGCGTAGATGCGGCTCTGCCGGCGCAGGCGTTCGGTCTCGGCCGGTGCGGGCGGCGGGCTTGGAGCCGGCGGCGGTGCGTGCTCAAGCCGTTCGAGCTCGGCCTGCGCCCGCTCCAGCGTGCGCCGGGCCTGCTGGCGCAGCTTCGGGTCGGCCTCGACCAGCACGTCGAGCAGCAGCGCCATCTCGGCCGTGAAGGTGCGGGCGAAGGCCGGGTCGTGGCGCACCAGATCGCGGCAGTTGTCGATCAGGTCGGCGAGCTTGATGGTCTGCGCGCGCGCCGAAGCCTGCGCGCTGTGCGCCCGGTCGATGGCGCGGCGCACGGCGCGGTTGCCATCGGCCGGGCGGCTCACGTCGGTCAGCTGCGCGACCAGCGCGGCGACATCGGCGCCGAACTCGCGTTCGAGGTCACCGAGCGTCGCCGGCGTGTCCTCGACCGTATCGTGCAGCCAGGCGGCGGCGACCATCGCCGCATCGCCGCCGTGGCGCAGGATCAGCGCCGCGACCGCCTTCAGGTGCACCTCGTAGGGCTGGCCGGTGTACTTGCGCCGCTGGTCGATGCGCGCGTGCGCCTCGGTGGCGTAGCGGCGGGCGCGGGCGATCAGTTCGTCGGACATGGCGCTGGCGGCTCCGGAAACGGACGAACCCTGCTCATCCGCAGGACGTGGGCCCGGACGGGTCCGGCGCGCCGTAGCCGCCGCCGCCCGGTGTCTCGATCACGAAGGCATCGCCGGGCTGCATCGACACCGTGGCGATGCCGCCGAGCCGCTCGATACGGCCGTCGGCGCGCTCGATGCGGTTGATGCCGCAGGCGCCGGGACCACCGCCGGCCATGCCTTGCGGCGGCACGCGCCGATGATCCGACAGGATCGCCGCCGTCATCGGCGCCCGGAAGCGCAGCCGGCGCACGACGCCGTCGCCGCCGCGCCAGCGCCCGGCGCCGCCCGAGCCGCGGCGGATGCAGAAGTCCTCGACCAGCACCGGATAGCGCCATTCGAGCAGCTCCGGATCGGTCAGGCGCGAGTTGGTCATGTGCGTGTGCACGGCGTCGGTGCCGTCGAAGCCGGGGCCGGCGCCGCTGCCGCCGCAGATCGTCTCGTAGTACTGCAGCTGCTCGTCGCCGAAGGTCAGGTTGTTCATCGTGCCCTGCGCCGCGGCCTGCGTGCCGAGGGCGCCGAACAGCGCATCGACGATTGCCTGCGAGGTCTCGACGTTGCCGGCGACCACCGCCGCCGGCGGGCGCGGCTGCAGCAGCGAGCCTTCGGGAATCAGGATGTCGAGCGGCGCGAGACAGCCCTGATTCAGCGGGATGTCGTCATCGACCAGCGTGCGGAACACGTACAGCACCGCGGCGAGCGTGATCGCCTGCGGGGCGTTGCGGTTGTGCGCGCCCTGGACGCTGGTGCCGCGGAAGTCGATGCGCGCCGTGCGCGCCGCGCGATCCACGTCGATGCGCACGCAGATCACCGAGCCGTCGTCGGTCTCGACGCGGCAGCTGCCGCCTTCGAGCGTCGCCAGCACGCGGCGCACCGCGGCCTCGGCGTTGGCCTGCACGTGGCCCATGTAGGCGCGCACGGCCGGCAGGCCGGTCTGCGCGATCAGCGCGCGCACGGCCGCGGCGGCGGTTTCGTTGGCGGCAAGCTGCGCGCGCAGGTCGGCGAGGTTCTGCTCGGGATTGCGCGCCGGCCACGGTCCGGCGGCGAGGCGCTCGCGGATGTCGGCCTCCAGCAGCTCGCCGTCGGCGACGATGCACTCGCCCGAGAACAGCACGCCCTCCTCGGCGAGCGTCACCGAGTCCGGCGGCATCGAGCCGGGCGTGCGTCCGCCGATGTCGGCGTGATGGCCGCGGTTGGCAACCCAGCACACCGGCCCGCCGTCGTCATCCTCGTCGTCCTCGACGAATACCGGCGCGATGACGGTCAGGTCCGGCAGGTGCGTGCCGCCGCGGTAGGGGTCGTTGAGCGCGTAGGCCATGCCCGGACGCACGCTGGCGGCGTGGCGGCGGATCACGCTCTGCACGCTCGCGGCCATCGAGCCCAGATGCACCGGCATGTGCGGGGCGTTGGCGACCAGCCCGCCGCCGGCGTCGAACAGCGCGCACGAGAAATCCAGCCGCTCCTTGATGTTGACCGACACCGCCGTCTGCGCGAGCACGGCGCCGGCCTGCTCGGCGATGGCCATGAAGCGGCGGTTGAAGATTTCGAGGCGCACCGGATCGAGCGCGGTCCCGGCCGCTGCGCGCCCGGCGATGCCGACGTGTTCGAGCAGCAGATGCCCGCGCGCCGTCACCCGCCCCTGCCAGCCCGGCTCGACGACCGTGGTCGCGTGCGGATCGAGCAGGATCGCCGGCCCGGCGACGGCATCGCCGGCGTGCAGCGCCGCCAGCCCGAACACCGGCACCCGCCGCCAGTCGCCGAACCAGGCGCGCACGTGCGCGAGCGGCACCGGTGCCCCCGCGGCATCAGCCGGGCGCGGGCGCTCGGGTTCGACCGGCATGTGCGCGCGCCCGAGCGCCTCGACATCGACGGCCTCGACCGTCAGCGGCCGCCCGGCGAGCGTGAAGCCGAACTGCCGGCGGTGCGCCTCGGCGAAGGCCGCAGCCATCGCTGCCGGCTCGGCGAGCGCGACGCTCAGCGCCGTGTCGGTGCCGCGGTAGCGCAGGCGCACGCGCTGCTCGATCCGGATCGCCGCGGCCGGAATGCCCTGCTCGGCGAGCGCCGTGCGCGCCTGCACGGCCAGTTCGCCGGCGCAGCGGAACAGCGCATCGGCCAGTGCCGCATCGAGCTCGGCCTCGATCGCGCGCTGGCGCAGCACGCGGCAGTCGGCGAGTCCCATGCCGTAGGCCGACAGCACGCCGGCGAGCGGATGGATGAACACCGTGCGCATGCCGAGCGCCTCGGCGACCCGGCAGGCGTGCTGGCCGCCGGCCCCGCCGAAGCAGGCGAGCGCGTAGGCGGCGAG
>NZ_DAOLKE010000341.1:0-3681 GCF_035331805.1 Plasticicumulans sp.
CCGCTTGCCGCCTGTCCGGCGCGCGCGGCATCGAGCAGTTTCGACGGCGGCGGCGGCGGACCGCCGTCGCGCGGCCTGCCGCCGGCATCGAGCAGGCGCACGTAGCCGAAGCCATCGCCGCCGACATCGCGCTCCAGCAGCGCCATGGGCACCGGCGTGCCGCCGGCGAGCGCCGTGCGCAGCGCCCAGGAATCCGCGAGCCGGTGCAGCGCATCGAGCGTGTCGCGCTGCATGCGCGCGAAGACGCTCTCGGCCACCGACAGGTCGGTCGCGACGCGCGCCAGCGACTGACGCTGGCTGAAGCGCTCGCCCCAGGCGAGCGTCGTCAGCAGCAGCATCGGCAGCAGCAGCACGCTCGGCAGCAGCACCAGCAGCAGCAGGCGATGGCGGATGCCGTGGCCGTAGCGGCCGAACAGGCGTACCGGCATCAGGCGGATGGCCGGGGCATCGGCAGCGGCACACCCGCGCTCAGGATGGACGCCCCTGCCAGGCGGCGAGCTTGCGATCCAGGGTCTTGCGGGCGATGCCGAGGCGGCGCGCGGCCACGGACTTGTTGCCGCCGCAGGCATCGAGCACCTGCAGGATGTGGCGCTTCTCGACGGCATCGAGCGCAAGCGGCGCCGGCTCCGGCACGCCTGTCGCGGCCGTCACGACCGCGCTCGCGCTGGCCGCGCTTGCAGCGGCGGCGGCGATGGCCGGCGTCTGCGGCAGGCACTCGGCCGGCGGGCAGCCGAGCAGCAGCGCGCGTTCGATGAGGTTGCGCAGCTCACGGACGTTGCCGGGCCAGTCGTGCGCGGCCAGTGCCGCCAGCGCCGCGGCATCGAGCAGCGGCGCCGGCAGGCCGAGTTCGCCGGCGAGCTGCTGCGCGAAATGCTGCGCAAGCGGCGCGAGGTCGGCCGGGCGCTCGCGCAGCGGCGGCAGGCGCAGCGCCAGCACGTTCAGCCGGTAGTACAGATCGGCGCGGAAACGCCCGGCGGCGACCTCGGCGGCCAGATCGCGGTTGCTGGCGGTGATGATGCGCACGTCGATCGCGCGCTCGCGCTCGCTGCCGAGCGGGCGCACGCGCCGGTCCTCCAGCACGCGCAGCAGCGCCGTCTGCATGCCGAGCGGCAGCTCGCTGATCTCGTCGAGGAACAGCGTGCCGCCGTCGGCGTGCGCGAACAGGCCCTCGCGCCCGGCCAGCGCGCCGCTGAAGGCACCGCGCACGTGTCCGAACAGCTCGCTCTCCAGCAGCTCGCGCGGCAGCGCGCCGCAGTTGAGCGGTACGTAGGGGCCGCTGCGCCCGCTCAGGCGATGCACGGCGCGCGCGACGCATTCCTTGCCGGTGCCGCTCTCGCCCTCGATCAGCAGCGTCGAGGGATGCGGCGCGATGCGCCGGATCAGCGCGCTCAGATCACGGATCGCCGTGCTGTCGCCGATCAGCTCCGCGACCGGTGCCGGCGGCTGCGGCCGGCCCGGCTGCGGCAGCAGCGCCGCGGCGCGACGCACGGATTCGAGCACCTGATCGAGCCGCGCCGGCTTCAGCAGGAAGTCGGCGGCACCGGCGCGCAGCGCCCGGATCGCGGTGTCGAGATCGGCATAGGCCGTGATCACGATCAGTTGCTCGTGCGCGCCGGCGGCGCGCAGTTCTGCCAGCCAGTCGACGCCCGAACCGTCCGGCAGGCGCTGGTCGACCAGCAGCAGGTCGTAGTGCGCCGCCAGGCGCGCCGCACGCGCCGCCTCCAGGCTGCCGGCCGCTTCGACCCGCGCGACATGGCGTGCCAGCGCCCGGCAGAGGAAGTTGCACATGCCGGGCTCGTCATCGACGACGAGCACCGCCAGTGCATCGAGGCGCGGCAACGGCTCCGGAACGGCGGGCACGGGGCAGAAGGACATGAGCGTCACCGGCAGTGGACGTGAATGAAACATGCATTACCTGCCGGCAATGTATGGGCCATGCAGGCCCGAATTCACGCTGCACCGCACCAAGTAGCGTCCGTGCGCAGCGCGCAGCAGTCGCTATGCTGCCCCCTCCTTCACCGGCAGCCGGAATCCGCAGACATGCGCGGGACCGAGCATGAGAGGCAGACATGAGTGAGGGCATCCGTGATGGCGTCGCCTGCAGTGCCGGCATCAGCGCGGTGATCCTCGCCGGCGGCCGCGGCAGCCGCATGGGCGGGGTCGACAAGGGCCTGATCGAGGTGGCCGGAACGGCGCTGATCGACCGCACGCTCACCGCGCTGCGCCCGCAGGTGTCCACGGTGCTGATCAACGCCAACCGCAACCGGGAAGCCTATGCGCGGCGCGGCTGCCCGGTGCTCGCCGATGCCACGCCGGACTACGACGGCCCGCTCGCCGGCATGGCCGCGGCGCTGGCGGTGATCGAAACGCCGTGGCTGCTGGCCGTGCCCTGTGACTGCCCGCAGCTTGCGCCGGATCTGGCCGCCCGCCTGCTCGCCGCCGCCGAAGCCGCCGGTGCCGAACTCGCGGTCGCGCACGACGGCGGGCGCCTGCAGCCGGTGTTCGTGCTGCTGCACCGCGACCTGCGCGTGCCGCTCGCGCAATACCTGGACGGCGGCGGGCGCAAGCTTGAGCACTGGTACCGGAGCCGGCGCATGACCGAAGCCGATTTCAGCGACCGGCCGCAGACCTTCGTGAACCTCAACTCACCCGACGAGAAATCCGCCTACGAGGCGAACCGGCCGCCGGCCGGCTGATCGCGTCCGCCGCCCGTGCGGGTCTTCTTCTCCTCGTACATCTGCTGATCGGCCTGTTCCCAGGCGGCCTGGATGCCGGCGTCGGGCCGGCGGCAGGCGATGCCGATCGAGGCATCGACCCCGGCTTCGCGCAGCGCCGTGCGCAGCCGTCCGGCGAGCCGCCGGCCGTGCGGCCCATCGCACTCGGCGCACAGCACGCCGAATTCGTCGCCGCCGAGGCGCGCGACCACATCGACCGTGCGCGCGGCCTTGCGCAGCGCCCCGGCGGCCCGGCAGATCAGCTCGTCGCCGGCGGCGTGCCCCGAACCGTCGTTGATGCGCTTGAGGCCATCGAGGTCGACGACGATCACGCAGGCAGCGGCACCGTAGCGCCGGCAGCGGCCTTCCTCGTGTTCGAGGAAGCGGGTCCAGGCGCGCCGGTTGTACAGCGCCGTCATCGCATCGGTCAGCGCCTCGGCCTGCAGGCGCTCGGCACGGCGCGCCGCCTCGGTCGCGGCCAGATCCTTCTGCAGCACGGTGCCGAGCAGCAGCGCCAGCAGTTCGAGCAGCGGCTGTTCGGCGCGCAGGGATTCATCCTGCGGCCTCGGATCGATCGCACACAGCGTGCCGAACAGCGAGCCATCGGCCCGGCGCAGCGGCAGGCCGATGTAGGCACCGATGCGCACCTGCCGGCCGATCGGCGCCTCGGCATAGGCCGGCACGCCAGCGGCATCGGGCGCCACCCGCGGCCCGAGTCCCTGCACCATCCGCGAACAGAAGGAATCCGACCAGCGGAACACCGTGCCGGGGCGCACGCCGTAGCCGTGGTCCTCGACGTGCAGCACGATCCAGTCCTCGCCTTCGGTGCGCGTCACCATCCAGAGATCGAACCCGAAGCGTGCATGCAGATAGCCGAGCACCGCCCGGACCGCACTCTCGAAGTCTTCGCAAGGCTGGTCGCTGATCGACATGGGAGCACCTGCACACCGGCTGCCGGGGGATGCGG
>NZ_DAOLKE010000342.1:0-3649 GCF_035331805.1 Plasticicumulans sp.
ACCCTCGACCTTCGCATTGCGAACGCGACGCTCTCCCAGCTGAGCTACCGCCCCGTTACCCTTGCGGGTGAGGCGCGCATCATACACATCGCCCCCCCGGCTCGCCAGCCCTGCGGCCGGGATTCAGGCCGCGGGTGCGAGGTCGTGCTCGTCGAAGGATTCGCTGCCGTAGCGCAGGAAGCGCAGCTGCGGCGACCAGAAGCTTTCGGTCAGGCCGGCCTTGCGCTTGAGGTTGCGCACGAAGCGCAGCGGGTCGGGCAGGTCCTTCCAGACCGCCGGCAGGAAGGTCGCGCGGTGGCCGGGGTAGTCGAGGATCAGGCCGTCGCGGCCCGGGCGCAGCTGTTCGAGCAGTTCGGCCTGATTGCTGACCTTCAGCGGCTCCGGGCGCGTCAGCACCGACACCGAGATGTCGAGCCGCTCGAACTCGTCGCGGCGCACCGGCAGGAAGCGCGGATCGTCGAAGGCGGCGGCGTAGGCGTGCAGCGCGACATCGAGGATCAGCGGATCGCGGGCTTCGAGCGTGCCGATGCAGCCGCGCAGCTCGCCGTCGAGCTTCAGCGTCACGAAGGTCGCAGCGACCTCGCGCAGCGCCGGCGGGAAGGCGGCCACCTCGACCTCGGGCGGCTGGCGCGAGGCCAGGCCGCGATCGATCGCGGCCCGCGCCACACGCAGCAGCATCGCGCGCTCTTCGAGGCTCAGGTGTTCGAGGGCTTCAATGTTCACGGGGGTGTTCATGGCAGACGTAAGCACCGTATCCGACGACCCGGTCGCGTCCGCCGGCGGTATCGCCGGAATTGCGCAGATCGATGGCAGACACCGTCAGACCGTGCTCGCGGGCGAGGTGCAGCAGACCGCCCAGGGGACGGCAGCCGCAGGCCTGCTCGGGGCCGATCGACTCGAACCGCAGCTGTTCGATGGCGCGCGTCGTGGCGGCATCGAGTTGCTGCGCTTCCCTGTAAGGGTGGTAGTGGCTGAGATCCGTGCTCACCACGACCAGGGTTTCCGCGCCGCCCCAGAGGCGTTCCAGCACGCGGGCGACGCTGGCGGCATCGGCATCGCCGACGACCAGCGGCAGCAGCCGGAAGTCGCCGAGCGTCAGCTGCAGGAAGGGCAGGTGGACCTCCAGGCTGTGCTCCTGCGCATGGGCGGCGTCGAGTTCGACGACGCCGGGCAGGGCCGCGATCGACGCGCAGGCTTCGCGGTCGATCGGAACCGTGCCGAGCGGTGTCACATAAGCCGCGTGACTCGTCAGCGCGATGCCGCGAAAGCCGATGCGATGACTCGGGCCGAGCAGCACGACGCGTTCGATGCGTCCGTGCAGCCGGCTGATCCGGCGATAGGCGCTGGCGGCGATCGGTCCCGAATAGACGTAGCCGGCGTGCGGCACGATCAGCGCCTTCGGAGCGGCTGCACCGGCGGCGGTGGCGACTCCGGCGAGGGCCGCCGTGACGCTGGCCCGCAGTTCCACCGGATCTTCCGGGTAGAACAGGCCGGCAACGGCCGGCGGGCGCAGGGTGCGGGCAGGGCTGATCGCCATCGTCTTTGTCGCAGCGGACTGCGGCCTCCACTCGGACTGGATCGACACTCCGTCGAATTCTGAACGAATTCTAATATTTCCCTGATATGAGTCGCAGGTACAGAGGGTGTTGCCATGCAGCGACAACTGTTCACAGCCCCCGCACCGGCCCGTTACTGGCACCGGCTCGACGATGGCCGCCTGCAGTGCGACCTGTGTCCGCGCTTCTGCAAGCTGCACGACGGCAGTCGCGGCCTCTGCTTCGTGCGCGGGCGTGACGGCGATGCGCTGGTGCTCGACACCTGGGGGCGCTCGTCGGGCTTCTGCATCGATCCGATCGAGAAGAAGCCGCTGAACCACTGGCTGCCGGGCACGCCGGTGCTGTCCTTCGGCACTGCCGGCTGCAATCTGGCATGCAAGTTCTGCCAGAACTGGGACATCTCGAAGTCGCGCGACACCGACCGGCTCGCCGCGCAGGCGACGCCGGCGATGATCGCCGCGGCGGCCGCGGACAGCGGCTGTCGCAGCGTCGCGTACACGTACAACGACCCGGTGATCTTTCTCGAATACGCGGTCGAGGTCGCCGCCGCCTGCCGCGCGCGCGGCATCGCCAGCGTCGCGGTGACGGCCGGCTACGTCTGCGCCGGGCCGCGCGCCGAGTTCTTCGCGGCGATGGACGCGGCCAACGTCGATCTGAAGGCCTTCACCGAGGATTTCTACCACCGCGTCTGCGGCGGACATCTGGCGCCGGTGCTGGAGACGCTCGTGTACCTGAAGCGCGAGACCCGGGTCTGGTTCGAGCTGACGACGCTGCTGATCCCCGGCTACAACGACGGCGATGACGAGATCGCGCGCCTCGCCGAGTGGGTGGGCCGCGAACTCGGACCCGAAGTGCCGCTGCACTTCACGGCCTTTCACCCGGACTGGAAGCTCACCGACGCCCCGCCGACGCCGCCGGCGACGCTGAGCCGCGCACGCCGTCTCGCCCGCGAGGCCGGGCTCCAGTACGTCTATACCGGCAACGTCCGCGACCCCGAAGGTGCCAGCACCTGGTGCCCGGGCTGCGGCGCGAAGCTGATCGGTCGCGACGGCCGCTACCGGATCGACGGCTGGCAGCTCGATGCGCACGGCTGCTGCCGCGCCTGCGGGCATGCACTGCCGGGGCGCTTCGAGGCCGGGCCCGGGGACTGGGGGCCGCAGCGCCTGCCGCTGCGGCTGTCGGCATCGTGAGTCCGGCTTGCGTGCTGCCGGGCGCTTGTCCACGCTGACCGGCCCGCCTGCCGCCGCCAGCCCGCGCCGATGCTCAGTTACCGCCACGCCTTCCACGCCGGCAACTTCGCCGACTGCCTGAAGCACACGCTGCTGCTGCAGCTGCTCGATGGCCTCAATCGCAAGGACAAGCCCTGGCTCGCGCTCGACACGCATGCCGGCGCCGGCCTCTACGAGCTGGGTGCCGCGCAGGCGCAGAAGACCGGCGAATACCGCGACGGCATCGCCCGGCTGTGGTCACGCGCCGATCTCGAACCGGAACTCGCCGCCTACGTCGCTGCCGTGCGCAGCGAAAACCCCGACGGCCGGCTCAGCCGCTACCCCGGCTCGCCGGCGCTGATCCGCCAGCGCCTGCGCGACCGGGACCGGCTGATCGCCTGCGAGCTGCATCCGGGCGATCAGCCGTCGCTGAAGGCGCTGTTCGCCGCGGACCGGCGCATCGCGGTGCATAAGCGCGACGGCTACGAGGCCGCCGGTGCCTTCCTGCCGCCGCCCGAGCGGCGCGGGCTGCTGTTCGTCGATCCGGCCTACGAGCTGGCCGGCGAATTCGAACGGCTGCTGAAGCTGGTCGGGCAGGTCCACCGGCGCTGGCGCGAGGGGACGGTGGCGATCTGGTATCCGATCCTCGACCGAGCGCCGTCCGAACGCTTCTGCCGTGCCCTCGCCGCCAGCGGCGTGCCGGCGCTGCTGCGCATCGAACTGGGGCTCGCGCCCTACGACACGCCGCTCGGCATGAAGGGCAGCGGCGTGATCGTCTGCAATCCGCCGTATCAGCTTGATGTCGCGGCCCGGCGCTGGCTGGCGCAACTGCAGGGAATCCTGTCGGACAGCGGCTCCGGCGAGACGCGCGTCGAATGGCTGACG
>NZ_DAOLKE010000343.1:0-3637 GCF_035331805.1 Plasticicumulans sp.
GGGCGGCGGGCCTTGCCGGCGGCTTGCCGGCCACGCCCGGGCGGACGGCGGGCTTCGCCGGGCTGCGCGGCGGGACGATCATCGTCACGCGCTGGCCGCGGTTCGGCCGGGCCTGCGTGATCAGCACGGCCGGGGTCGCGCGCGGTGGCGTCGCCAGTCCGTAGCGGGCGAAGCCGTAATCGAACAGGTTGCGCACGTCCTCCCACAGCGCATTCGAGCCGAGCACGGCGACGATCAAACGCTTGTCGCCGCGTTCGACCTCGCCGACGTAGCAGCGGCGGGCCTTGTTCGTGAAGCCGGTCTTGCCGCCGGCGGCGCCTTCGTAGCTGCCGAGCAGGCGGTTGTGCGTGGCGACCATCACCGGCACGGCCTGACCGCGCGCGGCCGCGCGCTCGACGTGCAGCCAGATGTTCGGGGTCTGCACGATCTTCGTGAATGCCGGGTTCAGCATCGCATAGCGGAAGATCACGGCGAGGTCGTAGGCGCTGCTGACGTGCTCGTCGTTCGGCAGGCCGTGGGGGTTTTCGAAGTGGCTGTTCAGCGCGCCGAGCTGGCGGGCACGGGCGTTCATCAGCTGCGCGAAGCCCGGCACCGAACCGCCGACCGCCTCGGCGAGCACCTCGGCGGCATCGTTGCCGGATTTCAGCAGCAGGCCGTACAGCGCGTCCTCGGCGCTGACGCGGTCGCCGGGGTGCAGGCCGACGCGGCTCGGGGCGGCGAGGGCTGCCAGCGGCGAGACCGGCAGCCTGGCGGCCGGGTCCAGACGTTCGAGCGCGATCAGCGCGGTCAGCACCTTGGTCGTGCTCGCCGGCGGCAGCGCGGCGTGCGGATCGCGTTCATAGAGGATCTCGCCGGTGCCGGCATCGAGCAGGATGGCGGAACGGGCGCTCAGCCGCGGCTCATCGGCCGCCCGGGCCGGCAGCACGCCGAGGCAGCAGACGAACAGCATCCAGCAGCAGGACAGAGGGCCGGATACGCGGCGCAGCAGGGCCGGAAGGGGCATGGAGGGCTTACCTCGGGGAGTGAACGGCGACGGATCGCCGGGCGCGCGGGCTGGCCGATCCATGCGGTCAAACGGAAAACGACGATGAAGACGGTTATTCAAGCATATCGACATAGCCGTCGCGATAGCCGGGATGGCGCAGCTGGAAGCCGCTGCGGCGCAAGCGGAGGTTCGATACGCGCTTGTTGCCGCGCAGCATCGCATCGGCAGCCGTGCCCCGTGCCGGTGCCGGTAGCCCGAGACGCCCCGCCAGCCAGTCGAGCACCTCGCACAGCGGGGCAGGGTGGTCATCGGCGCCGTTGTACAGGGGCTGCGGTTCGCGCAGGAACAACAGGTGCGCACAGGCGCGCGCGGCATCGAGGACGTGGATGCGGTTGCTCCAGACCCCGGGCGTGCAGCGGGCGCGGCCGGTGCGCAGCTGATCGATCAGCCAGGTGCGGCCCGGCCCGTACAGCCCGGCCAGCCGCAGCACGATGGCCGGATACGGTCCGTCGAGGAACACCTGCTCGCCACGGCGCAGCAGTGCCGCCGTCGGGCTGGCCGGTTCGGCCGGCGCGGTTTCGTCGACCTCCGAACCATCGTCCTGGCCATAGACGGAAGTGCTCGAAGTGAACAGCACGCGCTCGATGCGCGCGCCGCGCCGCTCCAGCGCATCGAACAGCCGAAGCGGGGCCTCGACGTAGGCCTGCCGGTAGGCGGCCTCGCCGCCGCCGCCGGCCGCGATCGTGCAGACGACGTGATCGAGCCCGTCCGGCAGCGCGTCGAGACCGCTGCCGCTGGCCAGATCGGCCGCCAGCGGCCGGATCGGTGCCGGCAGGCTTGCCGGATCGCGGCGCAGCCCCCACACCGCATGTCCGTCGGCGGCCAGCTGCAGTCCGAGCCGGGTGCCGACATCGCCGCAGCCGGCGATCAGAATCCGCGCCATGACCATATCCTCCGCCCATCCCGTTGCCGCATTCTCCTGCCCATGACCGATCGATCTCCCGTCGTCGAAGCCTTTGCCGCCCGCGTGCTCGACTGGCACGCCCGGCACGGTCGTCACGACCTGCCGTGGCAGCGCGAGCCCACGGCCTACCGCGTGTGGATCTCGGAGATCATGCTCCAGCAGACCCGGGTCGCCACCGTCATCCCGTATTACGAGCGCTTCCTGCAGCGCTTCCCGGACGTGGCCGCGCTCGCGGCCGCGCCGCTCGATGAGGTGCTGCATCTCTGGTCCGGCCTCGGCTACTACGCCCGCGCCCGCAACCTGCACCGGGCCGCGCAGCAGCTGATGGCCAGGCATGCCGGCGCATTCCCGCAGACGCCGGCCGAGGTCGCCGGCCTGCCCGGCATCGGCCGTTCCACCGCTGCCGCGATCCTGTCGCTCGCGCACGGCCAGCCGCTCGCGATCCTCGATGGCAACGTCAGGCGTGTGCTCGCCCGGCATGCCGGCATCGAGGGCTGGCCGGGCGCACCGGCCGTGCTGGCCCGGCTGTGGACGCTGGCCGAGGCGCTGGCGCCGCGCGAGCGCACCGGCACCTACAACCAGGCGATGATGGATCTCGGCGCCACGCTCTGCACGCGCACGCGAGCGGCCTGCACGCGCTGCCCGGTGGCTGCGGACTGCAGCGCACGGCGCAGCGGACGCCAGCGGGAACTGCCCGCGCCGCGACCGGTCCGCAGCCTGCCGGTGCGGCGCACGCGCATGCTGCTGATCGAGGATGACGGCGCGCGCGTGCTGCTCGAACGCCGCCCGCCGGCCGGCATCTGGGGCGGACTCTGGTCGTTGCCGGAATGTCCGGTCGAGGCGGATGTGCCTGACTGGTGCTGCACGCGGCTGGGGCTGCGGGTCGAGCGACGCGGGCGGCTGGCCGGTTTCCGCCATACGTTCACGCACTTTCACCTCGATATCGAGGCCGAGCGCCTGCAACTCGCCGGCTGTGCCGGGCGGCTCATGGATGACGGGGGGTGGCTCTGGTATAACCCGCGCCTCCCCGACGCCCTGGGGCTGGCGACCCCGGTCAGCCGCCTGCTCGCGTCGCTACGTTCCGACCCCGATCCGGAGGAAATCCGACGATGAGCCGCATGGTGCATTGCGTGAAGCTCGGTCAGGAGGCCGAAGGGCTCGACCGCCAGCCCTATCCCGGCGCCCTGGGCAAGCGCATCTTCGAGCAGGTTTCCAAGACGGCATGGCAGCAGTGGCTGCGCCACCAGACCATGCTGATCAACGAGTACCGGCTGACGCCGATCGAGCCGAAGGCGCGCAAGTTCCTGGAGGAGGAGATGGAGAAGTACTTCTTCGGCACCGGTTCGACCGCGCCGCAAGGCTACGTGCCGCCGAAGTCCTGAGCAAAGAAACTCCGGCACGGGGCTTGACGCACAGCGGTCATGCGGTTTTAATGCGCGCCTCGACGCGATGCCTCAATCGCGAATGTGGCTAGGTAGCTCAGTTGGTAGAGCAGGTGACTGAAAATCACCGTGTCGGCGGTTCGATTCCGTCCCTGGCCACCACTTCATTCCAGAAAGCCCGGTCCTGAACCGGGCTTTCTTTTTTGCATTGCATTTCACGCAATTCCCGTCGGGTCCGGTCGTCCGGATCGCGTAATGAATTACGGGATCGCGAATGCAGGGCCGAAAGCCGGCCATTGCCGGCAC
>NZ_DAOLKE010000344.1:0-3621 GCF_035331805.1 Plasticicumulans sp.
AGCAGCGCCGCGGCGAGCGCCGACACGCGCTGCGCCCGGGCCGCGACCTGCCGCCGGTCGTGACGGTCGGCGATCTGCCCGGCCGGCAGCACCAGCAGCAGCGCCGGCAGGAACTGCGCGAGCCCGATCAGCCCGAGCGCCAGCGCGCTGCCGGTCAGCTCGTAGACGCGCCAGCCGACCGCGACGCCGATCATCTGATAGGCAATCGTGGTGCAGACGCGCGTCAGCCAGAAGTGCCGGAACGCCGCCAGCGAGCGCAGCGGCGGCTCGGCGAGGACTGCGGCAGGAGCGGGGGAGGAGGACATCGCAGCAGTACAGTCCGTGGGCAGGGGCGGGTTGCCGGGCAGTGTACTGCGCTGCAACAGCGCGCCCGTGCGCCGATCGCTGCATGCCGGACATGCAGGCGCTGCGGCCCTGCGACGGCGGATGAACCGGGGGAGGAAGCGGAAGAAAGCGGGAGGGACGCGGCAGATGGGGCGCGAAGGCTCGCGGGACGGATGCGCCGCGGACATGCGCGTCGCCCGCCCGCCCGGGCGCCGGTCTCAGTGCGGGCGGGTGGCGAGGAAGCGCCGGCGTGCGTCGGCGTCGTCGATGCGCTCGGCGAGGCGCCGGTACAGGTCGGCGGCGTCCTGCGCCAGCGGTGCCGTCTGGCGCACCAGCACGCGCGCGATCGGCCCGATCGCCTGCGTCAGCGCCTGCTGCGCGGTGGCGAGTGTGGCCGCGTCGACGCGTAGCACCGTCGTCACCGAACCGCTGCTGCCGTAGCCGGAAGCGGCGGTCGGTGCGGCGTTGCCGCCGGCGTGGCCGACGTGACCGGTGTGGGCGGTATGCGCGGTGGTGCCGTACTGCGTGTAGCCGGTCGGTTCGCCGCGGCGCAGCCGGCGCAGGAAGCGCCGGCGCTCGTCATCGTCGCTGATGTTGCGGGCGATCTCTTCGAGCCAGGCATCGCGCGAGTGCGCCGAGGCGGCGGCGCGGCGCACCAGCACGCGCGCGAGCGGACCGATGTGCGTCGCCAGCGTGGTTTCGGCCTCGTGCAGCTCGGCGTCGCTGAGCGTCAGCGGTGCCGGCATCACGACGGTGCCGGGCTCCGGATGGTGGTGGATCGGCACCGGCGCGAGGGCCGGGGCGAGCGCGGCATCGAGCGCGCGCTGGAATTCGCAGGCATCGGCAAAGCGTGCGCCCGGGTCGCGGGCCAGGCCGCGCAGCAGCACGGCATCGAGCGCCGCCGGCAGGCTGGGGCGCAGCGCGCTCGGGCGCGGCGGCGTCGTGTTCAGGATCTGGTGCAGCAGCGCCGGCGGCGTCGGACCCGGATACGGCCGCTGGCCGGTCAGCAGCTCGTAGGCGATCACCGCGCAGGCGTAGAGATCGGCGCGCCGGTCGAGCGTGCCGCCGGTGAACTGCTCGGGCGACATGTAGTTCGGCGTGCCGACCATCGCGCCGGTCTGGGTCAGGCCGGTGCCGCCGCTCAGGCGCGCGATGCCGAAGTCGGTGACCTTGACCATGCCGTCGGCGAGCAGGATGACGTTGGCCGGCTTGATGTCGCGATGCACGATGCCGAGCAGGTGCGCGCAGTCGAGCGCGCGCAGGATCTGGCGCAGGATCAGCGCCGCCGCCGGCAGGTCGAACTGGCGGCCCTCGCCGAGGTGGCGGCGCAGCTCGCGGCCCTCGACGAACTCCATGACCAGATACGGCGAACCGTCCGGCGTCTCGCCGAAGTCGTAGATCGTGACGATGTTCGGGTGCGTGCAGCGCGCGGCGGCGCGCGCCTCGTGGCGGAAGCGCGCGTGCCAGTCATCGTCCTCGAAGCCGTCGTCGCCGGCGGCGAGCAGTTCGGCACGGATGGTCTTGATCGCGACCGTGCGATCGAGCACCGGATCGTGGCCGCGGTAGACGACCCCCATCGCACCATGCCCGAGCACCGACTCGATGCGGTACTTGCCGATGGTGACGGGCATCGTGCTCACGGTCGTGCCTCCGACGAGCGGACGCCGGCGCGTGCGACGGGGCGGCGGGGCAGGCAGGTCCGCCGCCGGCAGCGGGGTGAGGCAGGTTCCGTCATAAGCTTCGTATCCGGCGGCGGCTGACATCGGCAGTATCCCTCTTTCGAGGCGGGATTCGCGTCATTCGCCCAGCAGCCGCATCGCGTTTTCGAGGCTGCGGCGCATGCGCGTGAACGAGGCCGCGAGCCTGGCGATTTCATCGCTGCCGCGGGCATCGAGTTCCGGCACGTCCTCCTCGCCGAGGCTGACCTTGTCGGCCATGGTCGCGATGCGGCGTACGCGGCGGATGACGGCGAAGTGCAGCAGCAGGTTCAGCAGCACCAGCAGCAGCAGGAAGATCGCACCGAGGCCGGCGAGGAAGGTGTGAAAGACTTTCTCGGCGCGATCGAGCGGCACCGCCATCGGGATCGAGACGATCTGCGCGCCGACGATCTCGTTGAGCTGCCAGCCGAAGCCGTTGGCGGTGCCGTAGACGGCCTTCATCGTGTCCGGGGCGGCGTCGGGCGTGCTGTGGCAGGTCAGGCAGGCGGGGCTGCCGACCTTCAGCGGCCGGGCGAGCGTCAGCACGCGGCCGGTCGGCGTTTCGCGCTCGGTGATGATCTCCTTGCGTTCGGCGTTGTTGCGGAACTCGCGGATGATGTCGGCTTCCCAGTCGGCCGCGCGGTCGTTGAGGTTGGTCGGGTTCAGCGCCGCTTCCTTGTACGTGTACTCGGGGAAGTGCTCGCGCAGCGTGCGGAAGTTGGTCTGCGCGGCGTACGAGGACACGGTCTGCGGCAGGAACTGGCGCTTCATCGGCAGCGTCAGCAGCGGCTGGATCTCGCGCGAGGTGTAGCCGCGGATCGCGAGCGCGCCCTCGACCATGATCCGCGCGTTCTGCAGGACTTCCTCGCGGGCGTTTTCGCGCAGCAGCCCGTAGGCGAGGTAGCCGGAAAGACCGATGCCGATGCCGAAGCTCAGGATCAGCACCAGGTTGAATTTGGTACGCAGGCCCATCGGTGTTCGTCCCCCTGTCAGCGGGTGGTGCCGGCGGCGGGCTGGCCGGTGCAGCGGGAAAATTCCTCGGCCACCTTCGTGAAGCCCTTGAGACTGACCTCGACCGGGATCGAGCCGACCGAGGGCCACAGCGGCCAGAAGCGCAGCGCGAAGCTCGCGGTGCTGCCGGCCTTGAAGGCATCCTCGATCGCCGGTGCGTCCGTGAACACCAGCGTCTTCTTGTTCTCGATACGCGCGGGAACGAAGCGTGGAGACGGTGGGGGCTCGACGATTTTCTGCCCGCGCGCCGGCGGCCGGCGCTCGATCGCGACGCTCAGCGCCAGGTCGTTGAAGCCGGCGTCGATCTCGGAATCGGTGACGACTATTAATGCCTCGCCGTTGAACAGGATGTCGATACGGGTTTCGCCGTAGCCGTCGTTGATGGTGAGCGGTTCCTCGACCAGCAGGCAGCGCGTCTGGCCGCTCAGCGGGTCCTTGCCGGCCGGGCGCAGCTCCCAGGCCGTCACCGGCAGGGTCGTCAGAACTGCCGCGAGCGCGAACCCGCGCCCGATCGCGTGTGCCGTCATCGGCGCCTTCTCCCCGGAGTCAGTGGCCGGTCGAGTATACGAACCGGCCGGTGACGATGCGG
>NZ_DAOLKE010000345.1:0-3584 GCF_035331805.1 Plasticicumulans sp.
TCGACACCGTGCGTTCGGTGCACAACCTCGAGGAACTGACGCAGCGCCCCTACACGCTGCATCTGGTCGGCGAGTTTCTGCCCGACATCGAGCGCGAGCGCGTCGCCGGCCGGACGGTGCACGGCGTGACGCTCTATCGCCGGCTGGCGCGGCGCTGGCTCGAACGCGACTCCGGCAAGCACCACATCCTGCCCGAGCACAAGATGCAACTGGCGGCGCATCTCGCCGCGCATCTCTGGCTGAGCGGCCAGCGCACGCTGCCGGCGAGCGAACTCGAAGAGTGGTTCCACGCCTGGCTCACCGAGCAGCCGCGGCTGCGCGCGCGCTACCAGCACCTGCACCGCGAGCAACTGGAAGAGGATTTGCGCACGGCGACTTTCCTGGCGCGGGTCGACGAGCCGGCGGGCAGCGCTTTCCGCTTCGCGCACAGCTCGCTGCAGGAATTCTTTCTCGCCGACCGCCTGTGCGCCGCTTTGCGCGACAAGGACCCGGCCGTCTGGGCGATGCCGCTGCCGAGCCGCGAAACGCTCGATTTCCTCGGCCAGATCCTGGCCGAAGCCGCCGATCCGGCGCTGCTCGCCACGCTGCAGGGCTGGCGGCGCGAATACCGGCCGCGGGTCAGCGAACTGCTGCTCGCCTACGCGCTGCGCGCGCGTCAGCGCGGCTGGCCGGTGCCGATCGTGCATGGCATCCGCCTCGGCGGCGCCACGCTGCGCGGCTGGGTTTTCGGCGAGGTCGGCGCGGGGGTGGACCAAGGAGAGGATAAAGGAGCGGCGGATGGCGCGCCGCTGCCCGCGCTCGACCTCGGGCCGGCCGATCTGCGCGGCGCCGACCTGCGCGAAACGCGTTTCGACGGCGTGCGGCTGGCCGGCGCCGATCTGTCGCAGGCGCGGCTAGCGCACGCGCTGTTCATCGGCTGTCGCCTCGAAGGGGCCGATTTCTCGGGCGCCACACTGACCGCGGCGATCTTCCGCCACTGCACGCTGGCCAACAGCCGCTGGAACGACGCCGCCTTCTATCGCACGCAGTTCCATTTCTGCACCCCGCCGGCGGCGGTGCCGGCGATGGACGGCGACGGTCTGCATCACGCCTGCGCGCTATTGACGCTGCCCTGGCCGGAGAACCGGCGCCCGCACCGCGTGCCGGCTGGCGAGACGCTGGCAACGCTGCGCGGTCATGTCGGCCATGTGTGGTCCTGCGCCTTTTCGCCGGACGGCGCGCGCCTGCTCTCGGCGGGGGACGACGGCAGCCTGCGGCTGTGGGACGCGGCGAGCGGCGAGTCGCTGGCGACGCTGCACGGTCATCAGGGCGTGGTGTGGTCCTGCGCCTTTTCGCCGGACGGCGCGCGCGTGCTCTCGGCGGGGGAGGACGGCAGCCTGCGGCTGTGGGACGCGGCGAGCGGCGAGTCGCTGGCGACGCTGCGCGGTGATCAGGGCGTGGTGATTTCTTGCGCCTTTTCGCCGGACGGCGCACGCCTGCTCTCGGCGGGGTCCGACGGCAGCCTGCGGCTGTGGGACGCGGCGAGCGGCGAGTCACTCGCGACGCTGCGCGGTGAGCAGGGCGCCGTGAGGTCCTGCGCCTTTTCGCCGGACGGCGCGCGCGTGCTCTCGGCGGGGATCGACGGCAGCCTGCGGTTGTGGGGCGCGGCGAGCGGCGAGTCGCTGGCGACGCTGCACGCTGATCAGGGCGTGGGGATTTCTTGCGCCTTTTCGCCGGACGGCGCGCGCCTGCTCTCGGCGGGGTTGGACGGCAGCCTGCGGCTGTGGGACGCGGCGAGCGGCGAGTCGCTGGCGACGCTACGCGGCGATCAGGGCGAGGTGCGGTCGTGCGCCCTTTCGCCGGACGGCGCGCGCGTGCTCTCGACGGGGTCCGACGGCAGCCTGCGGTTGTGGGACGCGGCGAGCGGCGAGTCGCTGGCGACGCTGCGCGCTGATCAGGGCGTGGTGATTTCTTGCGCCTTTTCGCCGGACGGCGCGCGCCTGCTCTCGGCGGGGAGCGACGGCAGTCTGCGGCTGTGGGACGCAGCGAGCGGCGAGGCGCTGGCAACGCTGCGCGGTGATCAGGGCGTGGTGATTTCTTGCGCCTTTTCGCCGGACGGCGCGCGCCTGCTCTCGGCGGGGTCCGACGGCAACCCGCGGCTGTGGGACGCGGCGAGCGGCGAGTTGCTGGCGACACTGCGCGGTGATCAGGGCCTAGTGCGCTCCTGCGCCTTTTCGCCGGACGGCGCGCGCTTGCTCTCGGCGGGATCCGACGGCAACCTGCGACTGTGGGACGCGGCGAGCGGCGAGTCGCTGGCGACGCTGCGCGCTGATCAGGGCGTGGTGGAGTCGTGCGCGTTTTCGCCGGACGGCACGCGCGTCCTCTCGACGGGGAACGACGGCAGCCTGCGGCTGTGGGACGCGGCGAGCGGCGAGTCGCTGGCGACGCTGAGCGCTGATCAGGGCCGGGTGTGGGCGTGCGCCTTTTCGCCGGACGGCGCGCGCGGGCTCTCGGCGGGGTTGGACGGCAGCCTGCGGCTGTGGGACGCGGCGAGCGGAGAGTCGCTGGCGACGCTGCGCGCTGATCAGGGCATCGTGATGTCGTGCGCGTTTTCGCCGGACGGCACGCGCGTGCTCTCGGCAGGGTTGGACGGCAGCCTGCGGCTGTGGGACGCGGTGAGCGGCGATTCGCTGGCGACGCTGCGCGCTGATCAGGGTGTGGTGAAGTCGTGCGCCTTTTCGCCGGACGGCGCGCGCCTGCTCTCGGCGGGGTTGGACGGCAGCCTGCGGCTGTGGGACGCGGCGAGCGGCGAGTTGCTGGCGACGCTGCGCGGTCATCTGGGCGGGGTGATGTCCTGCGCCTTTTCGCCGGATGGCGCGCGCGTGCTCTCGGCGGGAAAGGACGGCAGCCTGCGGCTGTGGGACGCGGCGAGCGGCGAGTTGCTGCGCGTCCACGCGCTGCTGCCCGACGACAGCTACGCCGTTTGGGAGGCGCGCGAGCAGCGCATCGTCGCAGCGGGCGGCGAGGCCTGGCGCTGGCTCGGCTGGCAGGTGCGCGACGACGATGGGCAGCCGACGCTGCTGCCGCTGGAAGCTCTCGCGGCGCTGCCGGCGGCGCCCGCGGGCAAAGCGCAACGAAGGTCCGGCTGACCTTGCGCAGTCCGGCGAGTCGCGGCGACCGGCACGGCGCGACGACGAAACCGTTCGTCGGCCGGGCTACGGTGCCGCAGTCACCGTCTGCACGCGCTGATGCAGACGACGGACGCCGAACCAGACCAGCGCGGCGATGAGCGGAATGCTTGCCGCGACGGCGATGTCCGGGGCGATGGCGAAGAAGCCGGCGGCTTTCGCGCCTTTGGCGAGATAGCCGACCAGGCCGGAGCCGTAACAGGTGACGGCCGCCACCGAGAGACCTTCGACGGCGCTCTGCAACAGGAACTGCGCCGTCTGGCGGCGGTTCATCGCCTCGAGCAGGCCGGCGCTGCTCTGCTGCGTTTCGATCTCGACGCGCGTGCGCAGCAGGTTCGAAACGCGCGAGATCCGTTTGGCCTCGGGCGAACGGACGTAGGCGCCGATCGTTCAGCGCGACCGATCGAGGTTCCTGGC
>NZ_DAOLKE010000346.1:0-3565 GCF_035331805.1 Plasticicumulans sp.
CGCAGCCAAGCGGTATGCACGGATGACGGGCAGGACCTCCGGCTGCCCGCGCCGCACCCGCCATGCCTGCTGCCCGGTTACGGTACGACGGCGCTGCCGTATCCGGCGCCGGGGGTTGCACCCGGGTTTTGATACCCCCGCAACACTGGCGGGTGACGGGTCTCGTCCGCCGGTTCTGCGATCGTTGCAGCGGGATTCCACAATTTACAAACAGTAAGCATTCTCATTAACATCCGCAGTCATTCCTGTTCATGACGCCCGGATGAAGCCGTGATCGCCCGCCCTGCGCCACTGCGCCCCGCTCCCGCCGCCCTGCCGGCCGCCCTGCTGTCGTCGCGACCACCGGCGCTGCGCCGCGGGCTGCGCACCGGCGGCACCTTCGCTGCGGCCCTGGCCCTGCACGTCGGCGCACTCGGTCACTGGACGACGCCTGAAACCCTGCCGCAGCCGCTGCCGATGGCGCCGCTGGTCGTCGACCTGATCGAAGCCGTACCGCCCCCGGCCCCACTCGCCGCTGCCCCGGCCGAGACGGCTCCCCCACCCGAACCCGAAGCGCCGCCACCCGAACCGCCGCCCCCGCCCGAACCGCTGCCGCAGGCGATCACTGCACCGCCGAAGCCGCCCCTGCCCACACCGCCGAAGCCAAAGCCAAAGCCGGTCATGCAGCCGCCGAAACCGAAGCCGGCCCCCCGTCCGCCAGCCCCGGAGGCAGCGCGCAGCGAAACCCCGCCCTCGCCGCTGCCACCGGCGCCGGCCGCCGCTGCGCCCTCGGCGACGGCTGCGAACTTCAGCGCCGCCTACCTGCGCAATCCGCCGCCGCGCTACCCGCCCGACTCACGCAGTGCCGGCGAGGCCGGGCGCGTGCTGCTGCGCGTGCGCGTCACGGCCGAGGGCCGCGCCGAGTCGGTCGAGATCGCCGCGAGCAGCGGCCATGCGCGCCTCGACGACGCTGCGCTTTCCGCCGTACGCCGCTGGCGCTTCGTGCCCGCGCAGCAGGCCGGCGCGCCGGTTGCCGCCACCGTCACCGTTCCGATCCTGTTCAAGCTGGAGTCTTAAACCCGATGTTTCCGACCGACGTGCTGTTTCCGCCCGGCTTCCTCGCCGAGGTCCTCGCCGATCTGCCTTCGGGTCTGGCCCACCTGTTCGCCGGTGCCGACGCCGTCAGCCTCGGCTCGGCGCTGGCGCTGCTGGCGATGTCGCTGCTGTCGTGGACGCTGATCCTCGCCAAGCTCGCCGGGCGGCTGGCGCGCATGCCGGCACGCCGGCGCGCGCAGCGCGTCTGGGCCGAGACCGAAACGGTCGCCGAGGCCGAGCAGCGCCTGCAGCGCACGCCCGGTGCCGAAGCCTGGCTGGAGCTGTTCGCCGATGGCCGTGCCGCGGCCGACTGGCTGCGCCGCCACGGCCCCGGCCACGCCGGCGACCCGATCGCCGCGGCGCTGACGCAGACGCTGAACCGGCTCGGCGCGCGCTTCGAGAGCGGGCTGACGGCGCTCGCGTCGATCGGCAGCACGGCGCCGTTCGTCGGTCTGCTCGGCACGGTCTGGGGCATCCAGCACGCGCTGGTCGCAATCGCCGCCGCCGGCAGTGCACAGATCGACAAGGTCGCCGGTCCGGTCGGCGAGGCGCTGATCATGACCGCCTTCGGTCTGGCGGTCGCGCTGCCGGCGGTGCTGGCCTACAACGCCTGCACGCGCGGCCAGCGCCTGCTCAGTGCCGAACTCGAAGGCTTCGCGCATGCGCTGCACGCGCGCCTGCACGCCGAACTGAACGGCGTGCCGGACTCCGGCGCCGCGCTGCTGCCGGCCGCGACCGTGCCACCGGCCCCCGTCAGCGAAGCCGCCCCGCGCCCCGCAGATGCGAGCGAGCGCCCGGCCGAATCGCCGCAGGCCGGCATCGTGCGCCTCTGCCCGGCCGCGGGGGTGTGACATGGCCTTCGGCAGCCTCGGCAGCAGCCATTCCCGCCCGAACGCCGAGATCAACACCACGCCGCTGGTCGACGTGATGCTCGTGCTGCTGGTGATCTTCATCCTGACCGCGCCGCTGTTCACGCACACGGTCAAGCTCGACCTGCCGCGCGCCGCGCACCGCACCGATCCGCAGCCGCCGCCAGCGGTGACGCTGTCGCTCGATGCCGCCGGCGCGCTGTTCTGGGACAACGCCGCGCTCGCCGAAAGCGAACTCGCGCCCCGGCTCGCCGCCCTCGCCGCGCAGCAGCCGCAGCCCGAACTGCACCTGCGCGCCGATCGCGAGACCCGCTACGAACGCATCGCGCAGCTGATGGCCGCGGCGCGCAATGCCGGAGTCAACCGCATCGGCTTCGTGACCGATCCGCAGCCGGCCGCGACGCACTGAGGGCGGATCGGCGGGCACCGGCGGCGCTCCTTTCCGCCGGCTCCGGACAAGCCGCCGGCAGCCCGCGCGGGCCTGAAAGACGACACGGGGCTGGCAAGCGCGAAATCCTGATCCCCGTGCCGGCACGGACGGTGCGTTCCGCCTGCCGGTGCTCGCTGCGGCCTCCCCGGCCGCTTCGTGGCAGACCTTGATCTTCGCGTCATCGACGCCGGAGCGTCTGTTCGTGCCTGTCGAAAAATCGAAGACGATCATCGCACTTGTCGCCATGATTCCGACATTTTCGCGACAAATACGCATCGGCGACTATTGATCAATTGAGAATGATTCTCATATGATCAACGACACCCGGACGCGCTCCTGCCGCGTTCACGTTTCCACCTGGCGTGTCGCCTGTCGGAGGTCGCGGATGTCCTGCCCAGCGAATTCCCTGCCCCACGGACCCTGTCTGCTGTTCGTCGACGGCCGTCCGGTGCGCCTGCGGCGTGCCGACGGCCGGCCGGACCGGCCCCATCCGCTGCTGCATGCCTATGGCGAGCCGTCCGGAGCCGGCAGCGCGCGCCCGAGGCTGCCGCGATGAGCGCGCGGCTCTACTGGCATCCGCAGGCGCTGCGTGGCGCCCTGCCACCGGGACAGGCGGCCGGCGCCCTGGACTCCGGCTCCGACCCCGATGCGCTGCTGCGTGTGTCGGCCGCGGCGCTGATCGCCCGCGGCTGCGGCGGGCCGGTGCTGCGGCTCGACGGGCGCTGGTCGGCGCTGCTCGCAGCGCTGCCGACGCTCGGCCCGCTGACGGTGTGCGTGCAGCACGCGGCGCTGTATCAGGTTGCGCACGGGCGCTTCGAACGCGGCCTGCTCGGCAGCGCCGGCGGCTATCTGCTCGGGCCGGGGCTGGACCTGCGCGTGTTTCCGCAGCACTGGACCCACGGCTTCGCCGCGACCGACATCCCGGCCGATGGCGGCGCGCCGGTGCGCATGCTGGCGTTCTTCGGGGCCGATGGCGCGCCGCTGCTCGGCCTGCGCCTCGGCCCGGACGGCGACACGCGCCGCTTCGACCGGCTGGTGCTGCGCCACCGCCACGCCGATCAGTCGCCACGCCTGCCGGCGGTCGCGCTGCAGAACACGCCGCAGCCCGGCGATCCGCTGCCGTATCCGGACGGTCCGCTCGGGGGTGAGTGCTATCCGCTGTTCGCCGCCCCGCAGCCCGGCCGGCTGCCGG
>NZ_DAOLKE010000347.1:0-3543 GCF_035331805.1 Plasticicumulans sp.
GGGGGCAATGCCGACAACGCGCCGCGCCCGCCCGATCAGGCGCGCGCCGCCGCCTGCGACACCGCCCGCCACAACCTCGCGCTGCTCGAAAAGGACGGCCCCGTCGCCAAGGCCGGCCCGGACGGAAAGAACGTGCTGCTCGAAGGCGAGGCGCGCGCCCGCGAGCTGGATCGCGCGCGCAAGGCCGTCGCGTATCTCTGCGACTGAGGCCGCCGGCGCCGCCCCCTGCGCCGGCGCAGTGCGGCTCCGGTACACTCGCGCCCTTTCCGTCTCGCGAGTCACCGGAGTCCCGCCGCCGCCATGCGCGTATCCCGCTTCCCGCTCTACACCGTCAAGGAAACCCCGGCCGACGCCGAGGTGATCAGCCACAAGCTGATGCTGCGCGCCGGCCTGATCCGCAAGATCGCCGCCGGCGTCTACACGTGGATGCCGCTCGGGCTGCGCGTGCTGCGCAAGGTGGAGGCGGTCGTGCGCGAGGAGATGAACGGCATCGGCTGCCTGGAGATCCTGATGCCGGCCGTGCAGCCGGCCGAACTCTGGCAGGAATCCGGCCGCTGGCAGCAGTACGGCCCCGAACTGCTGCGCCTGAAGGACCGCCACGAGCGCGACTTCTGCTTCGGCCCGACGCACGAGGAAGTCGTCACCGATCTGTTCCGGCGCGAGATCAAAAGCTACAAACAGCTGCCGATCGCGTTCTATCAGGTGCAGACCAAGTTCCGCGACGAGGTGCGCCCGCGCTTCGGCGTCATGCGCGCGCGCGAGTTCCTGATGAAGGATGCCTACTCCTTCCACGTCGATCAGGCCTCGCTGCAGCAGACCTACGACGACATGCACGGCGCCTACTCGCGCGTGTTCACGCGCCTCGGCCTCGACTTCCGGGCCGTGCTCGCCGACACCGGCTCGATCGGCGGCTCCGGCTCGCACGAATTCCACGTGCTCGCCGACTCCGGCGAGGACGACATCGCCTTCTCCGATGCCTCCGGCTACGCCGCCAACGTCGAACTGGCCGAAGCCCTGGCCCCGGCCGGCGAACGCCCGGCCGCCGGCGAGGCGCTGACGCGCGTGCATACGCCGAAGGTCAAGACCATCGCCGAGCTGGCCGCCTTCCTGAAGATCCCGGCCGAACGCACGCTGAAGGCCGTCGTCGTCGACGGCAGCGACGGCCGGCCGGTGCTGCTGCTGCTGCGTGGTGACCACGAGCTGAACGAGATCAAGGCCGAAAAGCTGCCGGAAGTGGCCGAACCGCTGACGTTCTCGACCCCGGCCGCGATCAGCGCCGCCTTCGGTGCCCAGCCCGGCTCGCTCGGCCCGGTCGGCTTCGACGGCGTGGTCATCGCCGATCGCAGCGCCGCCGTGCTCGCCGATGCCGTGACCGGCGCCAACGAGGACGACTGGCACCTCAGCGGCTTCAACTTCGGCCGCGACTGCCCGGAGCCGCGCGTCGCCGACCTGCGCAACGTCGTCGCCGGCGACCCGAGCCCGGACGGCCAGGGCCGGCTTTCGATCCGCCGCGGCATCGAGGTCGGCCACATCTTCCAGCTCGGGCGCAAGTACAGCGACGCGCTCGCCGCGAACGTGCTCGGCGAGGACGGCCAGAACCTGACCGTGACCATGGGCTGCTACGGCATCGGCGTCTCGCGCGTCGTCGCCGCCGCGATCGAACAGAACTGGGACGAGCGCGGCATCCTGTGGCCGGCGGCGATGGCGCCGTTCCAGCTCGCGCTGCTGCCGATGAACGCGCACAAGAGCGCCGCCGTGCGCGAGGCGGTCGAGCAGCTCTACGCCGACTGCCGGGCCGCCGGCATCGACGTGCTGCTCGATGACCGCGAGGCGCGCCCCGGCGTGATGTTCGCGGACATGGAGCTGATCGGCATCCCGCACCGCGTCGTCATCGGCGAGAAGGGGCTTGCCGCCGGCAGCGTCGAGTACAAGGGCCGGCGCGACGCCGAAGCCCTCGCCGTGCCGCTCGCAGGTCTCATCGACTTCCTGCGCGAGCGCCTCGGCGCGGCCTGAGGGAAGGCCCTTCCCGGGCCACGCAGCTGCGCGAAGGACGCGCGCCTGCCGGTGCGCAGGCCCGGCGCCCCGAGCGGGCGCGCGTCAGGCTCATCGACGCCTCCGGAGCGGCCGCAATGGCCGCTTCCCGGGCCTTCCCGGATACCCGCAACTTTTGCAGGTGCCCGATGACCGCCTCGCCATGGAAACGCCCCGAATCCGTGCTCGTCGTCGTGCACACGCGCGGCGGCCTCGTGCTGCTGCTGCGCCGCCTCGCCCCGCCCGATCACTGGCAGTCGGTGACCGGCAGCCTCGAATGGCACGAGTCCGCCCCAAAAGTTGCGGCCCGGCGCGAACTCCTGGAGGAAACCGGGATCGATGGGGGCAGGCTGATCGATACCGGCGTCGTCAACCGCTATCCGATCCTGCCGCCGTGGCGGGCGCGCTACGCGCCCGAAGCCACGGAAAACCGGGAATACGTGTTTCTGCTCGAACTCGCGGAACCTTGTCCGATCCGGTTGTGTCCTGAGGAACACGACGCTGTCGTCTGGCTGCCACGTTTGGCAGCAGCGCAACAGGTGTTTTCGTATACGAATCGCGAGGCCGTGCTCGCGTTCGTCCCCAGGCAGTGAAACCGCTGTCCAGCTGCACTCCGGCAGCCATTCAGAACAACAGAAGGAGAATCCCGATGAACCAGCACTCGAGCCGTTCGCGCCTGCGTTCCGCCATTGCACTGGCCCTCTGCCTCGGCGTCGGTGGCCTGACCCTCGCCGGTTGTGCCAGCACGGCCACCAGCGAGAGCGCCGGCGAGTACGTCGACAACGCCGCGATCACCGCCAAGGTCAAGGAGAAGTATCTGGCCGATCCGGGCATCAAGAGCCTGAAGATCGAGGTTGCGACCTACAAGGGCGTGGTGCAGCTGACCGGCTTCGTCGAGTCGGCCGACCAGAAGGCGCGCGCCGAGCAGCTCGCCGCGAGCGTCCAGGGCGTCGAGTCGGTCAAGAACGAGATCGTCGTGCTGAGAAAGGGCGAGACCGCCGGTCAGTACATGGACAGCGCCGCGATCACCGCCAAGGTCAAGGCGAAGATCGCCGAGGATCCGCACCTCAGCGCCTTCGCGATCGAGGTCGAGACGCAGCGCGGCATCGTGCAGTTGAGCGGCTTCGTCGACAGCTCCGCGCAGCGCACGGCGGCCGGTCGCATCGCGCGCTCGGTCGAGGGCGTGAAGTCGGTGAAGAACAGCCTGACCGTCAAGCCGCGCAGCTGAGCGGCTGCCGCGTCGCCCGTCATCGGGGCCCGGCCGGAGCGATCCGGCCGGGCCCCGGCGTTTTTCAGCGCGGCTCCCTGCCGACATGGCGGGAGCCGTTGCCGCCTCAGGGCTTTTCCGGGGCGTCCTGCTTGGCCAGCGCCTCGCGCAGCAGCGACGCGAACGCGCTCTCGACCGGCTGCTCGGGCGCGGCGCTGGCGCGCACCGGTTCGCGCTCGCGGCGCGGTTCCTTGCGGTCACCGCGTTCGGCACGGCGGCGCGGCGCCTCGCCATCCGGACGCGGC
>NZ_DAOLKE010000348.1:0-3536 GCF_035331805.1 Plasticicumulans sp.
GTGCCGCGACGCCCGCGACCAGCCCGGACCACAGCCGCCGGGCCAGGCGCTCGCGCCGGCTGGGCGCGGGCGTCGCGGCACGGGCGTTCAGCTCTGCCATGTCTGGGCCTCTTCGTCCCACGGCGCCGGGGCCAGCGCCGGCTGCGGCCAGTCGGCGAGCAGATGCAGGTCGGCCGGCCGCGGCTCGATGCCCTCGCGCCTGAGCATCGCCAGCATGCGGTCGCCGAGCAGCGGCATCGTCGACAGGTTGGTCGGCCACGCGACCACGCGCTGGTCCTCGACGCGCAGCTGCGGCAGCAGCGCCAGACCGTTGCGCATGCGCACGGCGGCGCGATCGACGCGGTGCGCGGCGAATTCGAGGCCGCTCAGCGCCATCCACGGGAAATACGCGCCGAGATCGCGCCGGCAGTTGCGGATCTGCCGGGCGGCATCGACCTGCTCGCCGGACTCGACCATCGCGCCGCCGTAGTACCAGACCGGCCGACCCGTGAGGTCGCGGTGGGAACTGATGTTGAACAGCCGCCGGCCGGCCTCGTTGACGGCATTGATGTAGAGGTCATCGGCCAGTCCCTCGCCGCGGATCATGACCATCTGCTGATGCCAGACCTGCAGCGACACGCTGCCGAGCAGGTTCGCGCCGACGCCGGTGGTATAGACCGTGCGCCGGGCACGCACGACCACCGGCTCGCGCTCCTCGATGCGCAGGTTGAAGCCGCCGTCGCGGGCCATGACCGCCGCGCCCTGCGTGTGCACCAGCGCATCACGCACCGGATCGAGCAGCGCACCGAGCAGCGAGCGGTTGTCGACGATGAAGCCTTCCTGCGTCGACAGGCTGCCGCGGCGCATCGGATGGCGCAGCACGCCGGGGATGTCGAAACCGGTCTCGGCAGCGGCATCCGGCAGCGGCGGCGAACGGCGCAGCAGGCGATCGAGCAGGCTGCGCCCGGGCTGCCCGGGCAGGGTCCAGCGCAGCGGATGCTCGCTCAGCACGCTGACGCCCGAGAGGTCCGGCACCGCGCGGCCGGCGAGCAGTTCGCGCCAGCGCCCGACGACGCTCGCGAGCTCCGCGGCTTCCTTGTCGGTCGGTACGGTCGCGCCGGTGCGCGGCCGGTGCACGACGAAGCCCTGGCTGGCTCCGGACTGGCCGGCACCGATGCGTTCGGATTCGACCAGCAGCGCGCTGTAGCCGGCCTGGCGCACGCAGTTGAGCAGCCACAGCCCTGCGATGCCGCCGCCGACGAACAGCACATCGACGTGGACGGTGGAGGAACTCATGGGCGGGAGACGGGATTCCGGGACGCCGGCATGCAGCGGGTCTGCCGTTTGTTGTCGTTGGCGCGCACACGGCGACACCAGGGTCCGAAGGAAGCGGGAGGATAGCACAGCGGCATGCCCGCCCCGGCCGTCGCGCTAACGCTGGCGGCGCCGGCGCCGTTACCATGCGCGGCCCTGCCCCCGCCCCCGCAAGCCCATGACCAGCCGCGAACTCTATCTGCGCCTGCTGACCTTCGTGCGGCCGCACGCGCGCATGTTCGCGCTGTCGCTGGCCGGCACCGTCGTGCTCGCGCTCTGCGAACCGGGCATCGCCGCGCTGCTGAAGCCGCTGCTCGACGGCAGCTTCGTGCAGAAGGACCCGGAGCTGATGCGCACGGTGCCGCTGATGCTGGTCGGGCTGTTCCTGGTGCGCAGCGCCGCCGATTTCGTCAGCGACGTGGCGATGAAGTGGGTCGCGACGCGCGTGGTCATGGACCTGCGTCAGGCGCTGTTCGGCAAGCTGCTGCAGATGCCGACCGCGTTCTACGACGGCCACGCCACGGCGACGCTGCTGTCGCGCGTCAGCTACGAAACCAACCAGGTCATGAACGCCTGCACCGATGCGCTGGTGACGATGGTCAAGGACGGCCTGACCGTCATCGGCCTGCTGTGCTGGATGATGTACCTGAACTGGAAGCTGTCGCTGCTGACGCTGGCGATCGTGCCGGTGATCGCGCTGGTCATGCGTCTGGTCTCGAAGCGGCTGCGGCTGCTGTCGCGGCGGCTGCAGCGCGAGGTCGGCGAGGTCAACCGCGTGCTCGAAGAGGCCCTGAGCGGCCACAAGGTCGTCAAGATCTACGGCGGTCAGGACTACGAGTCGGCGCGCTTCTTCAAGACCAGCAACTGGGTGCGCCGGCTGCAGATGAAGCTCGCCACCAGCTCGAACGCGGCGATCCCCGGCGTGCAGCTGTTCGGCGTGCTGGCCCTCGCGGCGGTGATCTACCTCGCCTCGCTCGAATCGCTCGAAGGCGACATCACGGTCGGCGGCTTCGTGTCGCTGTTCGGCGCGATGGCGATGATGTTCGCGCCGATCAAGCGCCTGACCAAGGTCAACGACCAGTTGCAGCGCGGCCTCGCCGCGGCCGAGAGCATCTTCGCGCTGCTCGATGCCGAGCCCGAGGCCGACACCGGCACGCGCACGATCGGCCGGGCGCAAGGCGCGGTGCGCTTCGAGGGCGTGCGCTTCGCCTACGACCGCAACGGGGCCGGCGTCGTCGACGGCATCGATCTCGCGGTCGACCCCGGCGAGACCATCGCGCTGGTCGGTGCCTCGGGCAGCGGCAAGACGACGCTGATGGCGCTGCTGCCGCGGCTCTACGAGCTTTCGGCCGGACGCATCACGCTCGATGGCACCGACATCCGCGAGCTGACGCTCGCGTCGCTGCGCGCCAACATCGCCTACGTGTCGCAGGAGACGGTGCTGTTCAACGACACGGTCGCCGCCAACATCGCCTACGGCCACGGCACGCCGCCCTCGCGCGCCGACATCGAGGCCGCCGCCGAGGCCGCGCATGCGCTGGAGTTCATCCGCGAGCTGCCGGCCGGGCTCGACACCGTCATCGGCGAGCGCGGCATGCGGCTGTCCGGCGGCCAGCGCCAGCGGCTGGCGATCGCGCGCGCGCTGCTGAAGAACGCGCCGATCCTGATCCTCGACGAGGCAACCTCGGCGCTCGACACGCAGAGCGAGCGCCTCGTGCAGCAGGCGCTCGAACGCCTGCGCGCCGGGCGCACCGCCTTCGTGATCGCGCACCGGCTCTCGACGATTGAATCGGCCGACCGCATCGTCGTGCTCGCCAAGGGCCGCATCGTCGAGACCGGCACGCACGCGACGCTGCTCGCCGCCGGCGGCGTTTACGCCGGCCTGCACCGGCTGCAGCAGACCGAACCGCCGATGTCGTGAGCCGGATGACGCGGGCCGGATGACGTGAACGCGGGGTCTCGGGATCGGCCGGTGCCGCCCTCATAATGGCGGTATCGGCCTGCCATCACGGCCGGGCTGCTTCCGGAGGGTTCGCGATGAGTCCGTACCGCCACCGCCTGCGCACGCAGGCCCTCGCCGCCGCGCTGCTGCTCGCCGTCTCGACCGTGGCCCCGGCCCGGCCGAAACCCCCGGCGAAAGCCACCGCCACGCCTCACGTCACGCACGCCGGCAAGCCCGCCCCCCGGCACGCCGAAGCCCGCACCGGCAGCCGCCAGGCGGCGCACGCCTCCGCCCGCAGCAC
>NZ_DAOLKE010000349.1:0-3528 GCF_035331805.1 Plasticicumulans sp.
AAGGCTTCCTCCAGCGTGATCTCCAGCGCCGGCCGGCGGCGCGCGACGGCGAGGACCGCACGCTGGCGCTGGAGATCACGCTGGAGGAAGCCTTCGCCGGCGGCTCGCGCCAGGTCGAGATCAGCGGCGCTAGCGGCCGGCGCACGCTGAACGTGCGCATCCCGGCCGGCATCGAGGCCGGCAGGAAGATCCGTCTGGCCGGCCAGGGCGAGGCCGGGGCGCACGGCGGCGCCGATGGCGACATCTATCTGGAGATCGCCTACGCGCCGCACCCGCGCTACCGCGCCGAGGGCCGCGACCTGACGCTGGAGCTGCCGGTCGCGCCGTGGGAGGCCGCGCTCGGGGCGCGCGTCGAGGTGCCGACGCTGGCCGGGCCGGTGACGCTGGCGATCCCGGCCGGTGCGCAGAGCGGCCAGAAGCTGCGCCTGCGCGGCCGCGGCCTGCCCGGCGAGCCGGCCGGTGACCAGTACGTGCGCCTGAAGATCGTCAATCCGCCGGCCGACAGCGAGGCGGCACGCACGCTGTTCCGCCGGCTGCAGGATGAACTGCCGTTCGACCCGCGCGCCGGTCTCTGAGTCCGGCGTGCAGCCTCCAGCCTTTGACGACCGACTGCCGATGACCCGGAGCTGCCCGATGACTGCCCGCCGCCCCCGCCGTGTCCTGCTCGCGATGATCGCACTCGCCGCCGGCCTCGCCGCTGCGCCCGTGCCGGCGGCGCTGCCCTGGGGCGCCGGCAGCAGCGAGCTGCCGACGCTCGCGCCGATGCTGGAGAAGGCCACGCCGGCCGTCGTCAACGTCAACACCGAGAGCCACGTGCGCACGCCGCGCAATCCGCTGCTCGATGACCCGGTGTTCCGTCGCTTCTTCAACCTGCCGAAACAGCCGCACGAGCGCGAACGCAAGGCGCAGTCGCTCGGCTCCGGCGTCATCGTCGATGCCGAGCGCGGCTACGTGCTGACCAACCATCACGTCATCGAAGGCGCCGACGTGATCAGCATCACGCTGCGCGACGGCCGCCAGCTGCAGGCGAAGCTGATCGGCTCGGACCCGGACACCGATGTCGCCGTCGTGCAGGTGCCGGCGAAGAACCTCAGCGCCCTGCCGCTCGCCGATTCCGACGGCCTGCGCGTCGGCGATTTCGTCGTCGCAATCGGCAATCCCTTCGGGCTCGGCCAGACCGTGACCTCGGGCATCGTCTCGGCGCTCGGGCGCTCGGGGCTCGGCATCGAGGGCTACGAGGACTTCATCCAGACCGACGCCTCGATCAACCCCGGCAACTCCGGCGGCGCGCTCGTGAACCTGCGCGGCGAGCTGATCGGCATCAACACCGCGATCCTCGCGCCTTCGGGCGGCAACGTCGGCATCGGCTTCGCGATCCCGATCAACATGGCACGCCAGGTCATGGACCAGATCGTGCGCCACGGCGCGATCCGCCGCGGCCTGCTCGGCGTCGCCACGCAGGACCTGACGCCGCAGCTCGCCGAGGCCTTCGGCATCCGCACCGATCAGGGCGCGGTGATCTCGCAGATCGGCGCGAAGAGCGCCGCCGAGAAGGCCGGCCTGCGCGTCGGCGACGTGATCACCGCCGTCAACGACCGGCCGGTGCGCGATTCGGCGGCACTGCGCAACAGCATCGGCCTGCTGCGCGTCGGCGACGAGGTGCGCCTCGGCCTGTTGCGCGAGGGCAAGCCGCTCAGCCTCACCGCCAGGCTCGGCGAAGGCCGCGGCGGGCGCGTCGCCGACAGCAGTGGCGGAGGCGGCAAGGCGCTGAATCCGCGCCTCGAAGGCGCGAGCTTCGGCAACCTCCCCGATGGCCATCCGCTGTCCGGCGAGGTCGACGGCGTGCTGGTCAACGCCGTCGAGGCCGGTTCGCCGGCCGCACGCGGCGGCCTGCGCCGCGGCGACGTGATCCTCGGCGTCAACCGCGAGCCGGTCGCCGGCATCGAGGACTTCGCGCAGGCGGTCACCGGCAACCGCGCGCTGCTGCTGCAGGTGCTGCGCGGGCGCAGCTCGCTGTTCCTGATGCTGCAATAGCTGCGCAAAGCCCGGCCACCCGCGCTTGCCCGGGCCGGCCGTGTGACGTTCTGCAACAAGTGTCGCCGCCGGCCCGCGGTATCTTCCTGCCCTCAGCACCGTAGCGACTGAATGTCGCACCCGTTACGCCCTGGACGGCTTTCCCCAATACGAGGAGGCGCCGTCCATGGCCCTGCCATCCATGACGTTCCCCGAACGTCCGCTCCAGGTCAGCCCGCCCGGCAGCGGCCGCATCGCCAACCTCGGCACGCTGCTGTGGACCACGCTGCTGCTGCTCGCCAGCGCGTATTTCCTGCTGCCGCCGATCGCTGACCTGCGCGACGACTTCACGATCGCCGACACCGCCCGCCCGGTGCAGGGCGGCAGGGTCGAGGGCCGCTGCCGGACCTCGCTCGGCGTGCTGGTGCGCTGCACGGCGACGCTGACGGCACCCGGACGCGGCGGGCCGCAACTGCAGCGCGAGGTCGACTACTTCTTCGTCGATTTCCACCTCGGCGACTACACGGCGACTGTCGTCGCCGATCCGGTGCGCCCGGCGCTGCTCAGCACCGATCTGGCGCTCGAACGGCTGTGGAATCGCGTCTACACGCTCGCGACCGCCATCCCGCTCGGCCTCGGCCTGCTGTTCGGCGTGCTGCGCCTGGCCGGACAGCGCATCGGCGAGCGGCGCAGCGCCGTCGATGCGCTGTCCGGCCACGTGCTGCACCCGGTGCTGCTGCGTCTGGACAGCTACCTGCCCGGACGCTGGACCGTGACGCCGCTGCCGCCGACCCGCGATCGCCGCTCGCGCACCTGGCCGGTGCCGCGGGCGGCGCGTCCGATCGTCATGGACCCGGAGCGGCGGCTGGTGCTCGGTGTCGCTGCCGGCAGCGAGGAACTGGCGATGCCGCTCGACACCGGCCTGTCGTGGATCGGGCTGGAGCGCGGCGAACGCCTGCGCCTGCGCGAACAGCTCGGCCCCGATCGCCTCGGCGGCTGGCTGCCGAACCTCGGGCGCGCCGGCCTCGATGACGAGCGTGCGGCCCTGTCGCGCCGGGCCCGGCGGCTCGGGCTGAGCGGGGGCGGACTGGCGCTGCTCGCCGCGCTGGCGGCCTGGGTGGCCTGGGGCGGTCATGATTTCAGCGGCGATGCCATCGTGCTGAGGCGCGGCGACGAAGGCCCGGCCAGCGGCGAGGTGCGCCTGAACGGCATCCGCCACACCGAACTCGCCGTGCAGACCACGCGCGTCGATGCGCGCGCCGCGCATCTGGAGGTCTGGGTGCCGCTGACCGCCCCGGACTGGCAGGCCGGTCAGCCGGTGGTCTGGCTGATCGACGATCCCGAATACGGCCGCGGCGAGCCGCGGGCCGCGACCCTCGTCGGCAGCGTCGCCGGGCCGGTGCCGGATCGCGCGCGCGAGCAGCTGGCGCGAATGCACGTGCAGCTGAGCCCGGAGGCGCGCGTGCTCGCCGCCCGCGCCTGGGAGCCGCCGTGGCAGCTGCCGGCGATCATCGT
>NZ_DAOLKE010000350.1:0-3508 GCF_035331805.1 Plasticicumulans sp.
GGTTTTCGCTGCGCTCAAAGAATATCTCGTAGCAGCGCCGGTCGCTCAGCATCACCGCGCGTTCGAGCACGTTGCCGAGCTCGCGCGTGTTGCCGGGCCAGTCGTAGCCCGCCAGCTCCGCGAGCGCCGAGGCACCGAGCACGCGGCGCACGCCGCCGGCGCGGGCCGAGAGCCGGTCGAGCAGCGCCCCGGCGAGCAGCGGCAGATCGTCACGGCGCTCGCGCAGCGGCGGCAGCCGGATCGGCAGCACGTTCAGCCGGAACCACAGATCGGCGCGAAAGCGCCCCCCGGCGACCTGCGCCGGCAGATCACGGCTGGTGGCGGCGATCACGCGCACGTCGATGCGCTCGACGCGGTTCGAGCCGAGCGGCTCGAACTCCTGCTCCTGCAGCACGCGCAGCAGCTTCGCCTGCAGGTGCGCAGGCATGTCGCCGATCTCGTCGAGGAACAGCGTGCCGCCGTCGGCGAGCTTGAACTTGCCGTCCCGCCCGCGGCGATCGGCGCCGGTATAGGCGCCGGGCGCGCTGCCGAAGAACTCGGCTTCGAGCAGGCCATCGGGCACGGCCGCGACGTTGATGCCGACGAACGGCCGCGCGGCGCGCGCGGAGGCGGCATGGATCGCCTGCGCGATCAGTTCCTTGCCGGTGCCGGTCTCGCCGAGCAGCAGCACGGTCGAATCGCTGGCGGCGGCGCGCGCCGCCTGGCGCTTGACCTCCAGCGCCGCCGGGCTGCTGCCGACGTAGTCATCGAGCCGGTAGCGGGCGCGGCGGCTGGCGGCGAGCTCGCGCCGGGCGGCGTCGAGCTCGGCGCGCAGGCGCGAGAACTTGGTCATCAGCGGCTGCAGCGAGCGCGGATCGTCGTAGAGCACGAAGCCGACCGCGCCGATGACGGCGCCGTGCTCGTCGGTCAGCGGCAGGCGCGTGACCACCAGCGAGCGCGCACCGTGCTGCATGATGTCGAGCAGGATCGGCCGGCCGCTCTGCACGACCTCGCGCATCAGGCTGTGCGGGATGACATCCTCGACCGGCTTGCCGAGCGCGGCGGCCGCGTCCGCGAGCCCGAGCGCCTGCGCGTAGGGCTCATTGATCCAGACGATGCGCGCCTCGCGATCGACCGCCATCGCGCCTTCGCAGCAGGCCTCGAAGTAATCGAACAGGTAACGCGCGGCCTCGCGGCGGATGCGCTCGGCGTGATCGAAGAAGGCGGGCAGGCGCTGGACGCTGGCCAAGACCGTGGCTCCCGGCAGGACGGCAGATTCCACCACAGCATGAAGGGGCGGACGGGAGCTTGAGGTTAGCGCGTCCGGCCACGACCATCATTCGGCATCGAGCCAGTCGCGCCACGGCGCGAGTTCCTCCAGCGCGCGCAGGAACCACTTCAGGCCGCGTCCGCCGTTGCCGGTGCGCCAGGCGAGATACAGCGGTGCCGGCGGCAGCGGATGCTCGACCGCACACTCGCACAGCCGGCCGGCGGCGAGGTCCTCGCGCACCCAGGCGCGCGGCACGTAGCCGACGCCGAGCCCGGCGCGATGCGCGTCGATCTTGGCCTCCATGCTCGGCACGGTCAGCACCGGCTGGCCGCTGAGCAGCGCCGCCGTGCGCGGGGCCAGCACCCGCGAGCTGTCGGCGACGGCGATCGCGCGGCTGGCCAGGATGGTCTCCTCGCCGAGCGGCACCTCGCTGCGGGCCAGCGGATGCTGCGGCGCGCACACGAACACGAAGCCGATCGTGCCGAGGGCACGGCTCGCGTAGCCACCGCCGACCGGCCCGTCGCCGCTTGCGCCGATCGCCAGATCGGCGCGACCGGTGACCAGCGCATCCCAGACGCCGCCGAGCACCTCGGTGCCCAGACGCAGGCGCGTGCCGGGGGTCTCGCGATCGAAGGCCTCGACCAGCGGCAGCAGCGGCGTGAGCGGCAGCAGCGCGCTGAGCGCGATCGACAGCTCCGCCTCCCAGCCGGTGGCGACGCGCCGCACCAGGCATTCGAGCTCGCCGGCGGCGCGCAGCAGGTGACGCCCCTCGGCGAGCAGGGTCTCGCCGACCGGGGTCAGGCGCGCGCGGTGGCCGCTGCGGTCGAACACCTGCACGTCGAGATCCTGTTCGAGCTTGTGCACGGTGTAGGTGATCGCCGAGGGCACGCGGTGCAGCTCATCGGCAGCGGCCGCGAAGCTGCCGCGGCGGGCGATGGCATCGAGCACGGCGAGGGCATCGAGGGTCAGGCGCATCGGACGGACTCCGGCATGCGGCAGGCGGGGTGGCGCAATGCTGCGGCTGGGCAAGCCCTCTGATGTAGTCGCTAACCGGCCGGCGGTCGAGTCACGGGCGGCACGGCGTTATCATCCGCCGCCTTTTCATGCGCCAGGAGTGAGCGGACTTGAACGACTTCGTCGGCGGCAGCCGCTGGATCAGCGAAACCGAACCGGAACTGGGCCTGGGCATGGTGCTGTCGGGCGATGCCCGGCGCGTGACGCTGCTGTTCCACGGCAGCGGCGAAACCCGCGTCTACGCGCGCCAGGGCGCGCCGCTGACGCGCGTGCGCTTCCAGCCCGGGGATACGGTGCAGAGCCACGAGGGCTGGACGCTGCAGGTCGAGGAGGTGCTCGAAGAGCGCGGGCTGTTCGCCTACGTCGGGCGCGACGGCCGCGTGCTGCCCGAGACCGGGCTGTCGAACTTCATCAGCTTCAGCAAGCCGCAGGAGCGGCTGTTCGCCAACCAGACCGACGCCCAGCGCCTGTTCACGCTGCGCTGCGACGCGCTGGCCTGGGCCGCGCAGGCGCGCGCCTCGGAACTGCGCGGCCTCGCCGGTGCGCGCATCGACCTGCTCGCGCACCAGCTCTGGATCGCGCACGAGGTCGCCGGCCGCTACGCACCGCGCGTGCTGCTCGCCGACGAGGTCGGCCTCGGCAAGACCGTCGAGGCCGGTCTGATCCTGCACCGCCAGCTCGTGACCGGGCGCGCCGGCCGGGCGCTGATCGTCGTGCCCGAACCGCTGATCCACCAGTGGTTCCTCGAACTGCGCCGGCGCTTCCAGCTCGGCTGCGCCGTCTACGACGAGGAACGCTGCCTCGAACTCGAACGCGAGGGCCTCGACAATCCCTTCCTGGCCGAACAGCTGGTGCTCTGCGGCCGCGACTGGCTGGTCGGGCGCGAGCGCCGTCAGACGCAGGCACTCGAAGCCGGCTGGGACCTGCTGATCGTCGACGAGGCGCATCACCTCGCCTGGGAACCGGGCGCCCCGAGCCCCGAGTACACGGCGATCGAACGCCTCGCCGCACATGCACAAGGCCTGCTGCTGCTGACCGCCACCCCCGAGCAGCTCGGTCCGAACGGCCACTACGCGCGCCTGCGCCTGCTCGACCCCGAGCGCTTCCCGGACCTCGACCGCTTCCGGCACGAGGCACTCGCCTACCGCAAGGTCGCGCGCATCGTCGATGACCTGCTCGCCTACCGGCCGCTCGACCAGGCCGATCTCGATGAACTCGGCGCCTGTCTCGGGCCCGAGACAGGCG
>NZ_DAOLKE010000351.1:0-3470 GCF_035331805.1 Plasticicumulans sp.
CCGGCGCCGGCGCAGCTCGCGGCGCCGCGCAATCCGATGCTGCGCGTGCGCGGCTCGGTCCGCGATCCGGCCGGACGCTGGCAGCCGCGGCAGTTCGACGTGCGCCTCGCCGCCGGCGCCATCGTGCCGCTGCCGCTGTATCCGGCGCCCTCCGGCACGCCGGCGAGCAGCGGCGGTCGCCTGTTCGGCAGCCTGCGCCTGCCCAATGGCGCCGCTGCGGCCTGGGCGCGGCTGGAGCTGCGCGTGACGGTGGCGCCGGGGCGCAGCGTCAGCGCCGTCGCGCAGGCCGATGGCAACGGTGATTTCGTGCTCGCCGCCGCGCGCGTGCCGCTGCCGCCGGCCAACGTCGCGAGCTTTCCGGCCGAACTGCGCGTGTTCCACCGCGGCGGCAGCTGGCCGGATGGCCTCAATCCCGACACCCAGCAGCCCTGGACGCTGCTGTCGGCCACCGCCGACAGCTTCGCCGAGGTCTACGCCTTCGATTTTCCGCCCGGCGCCGCGCTGCGCCCGCTCGGCTTCCAGCGCCAGACGCTGGTGATCCGCGCACCCCAGCCCTGACCCTGCATCAGCCGACAAGACCGTCGCCACGAGGAGGCCGCGTCATGCCCGAGTATCTCGCCCCAGGCGTGTTCGTCGAGGAGACGAGCTTCCGGCACAAGTCGATCGAAGGCGTCGGCACCAGCGTCGCGGCGCTGGTCGGGCCGACGCGCTACGGGCCGCTGCGCGGTGCGCCCGAAGTCGTCACCAGCCTGACCGAGTACACGCGCATCTACGGCGACGGCGCCGATCTGGTGTTCGACGGCGTCGGCGAACCGAACTACACGGCGATCGCCGCGCGGGCGTTCTTCGACAACGGCGGCAAGCAGCTCTTCGTCAGCCGCGTCTGCCGCGACGTGAACCGCGCCGACGCCGTCAACGATGGCAGCGGTGCCGTGCGCGCCGCCGCCGCCGCGCCCGGCGCCAGGCTGCGCTTCGAGGCGCGCTTTCCGGGCGCGGCCGGCAACTTCACGCTGGAGGTCCGCTGGCGCGATGCCGGCAACCTGCTGCGCACCGGCCGCATCCCGGCCGCAGCGGCCGCAGCGCTGGCGGCCGGCGAATCGGCGCTGATCGACACCACGGTGCCGGTCGCCGCGCGCGTGAACGGCTCGCCGCTCGCCGATGGCCGTTTTCCGCTGCAGGCGAGCGGCTTCGCGACGCTGGAAAACCGCCCGAACGATCCGAACGATGCCGCGGCCGGCAGCACGCGCGTCTGGCGGCTGCGGGCCGATGCGCGCGTGCTCGGCGCCGACGGCGTGGCGCTGAGCGCCGCCGAACGCACGCAGCTCGGCGACGTGCTGGTGGCGGCGGCGCTGCCGGACACCGCCGGCTACACGCGCGTCAGCGTGCGCGCCCCGGCCAGCGGCCCGCTGGTGGCCAACGAGCCGGTCGTGCTCGTGCTCGCCGGCAGCGATGCCGCCGTCAACCTCGCGCCGGTGCTGAGCGGCCAGAACAACCCGAGCAACGGCCGCCGGCGCGTGCTGCGCGGCACGCTGAACGCCGCCGGCACGGTGCTGACGCTGACGGCGGCCGACAACCGCGTCATGGCTGCCGACCAGCCGGTCGCGGAGCTGTCGCTGTCGGCCGATGCGACGCTCGCGCTCGCCGCGCTCGCGACGCTGCCGGATACCGGCGCCGCGCTGTTCGCGCTGCGTGCCTTCGACCTCGACGTGCTGTCGGCCCCCGACCCGGTCGCACCCGAGCGGGCGCCGGAGCCGGTGTTCGCAGTCGCGGACCTGTCGCCGTCGCCGCAGGCCGTGCGCCACCTCGCCGCGCTGCTGCCGATGCAGCCGGCGCGGCGCGCCGAGCGGCTGACGCAGCCGGTCGCGGCGCTGTACCTCAATGGTGAACCCTCGGCCACGCAGGTCATCGATTCGATCTTCGCGCTCGCCGACACCGTCGCGCTGCTGCCGGCGGCCGGTGCGCTGGCCGGGCCGCGCTGGCTGATCCACATGAGTGGCGGCAGCGACGGTCCGCTGCCGGGGGCGGCCGACTACACCGGCGAGAGCGACGAACTCACCGGCTCGACCGGCTTCGCGGCACTCGAAGAGATCGAGGACATCGCCATCGTCGCGACCCCGGCCGCCGCCGCGCACCCGGCGAGCCATGCGCAGGTCGTGCAGGCGCTGTGGGCGCACTGCCGGCGCATGCGCTACCGCGTCGGCATCGTCGATGCCGAGGCCGGCATGAGCCTCAACGAGGTGCGCGCCTTCGCCGGCCAGTTCTCCGACAGCCTGCTGGCGCTGTACTACCCGTGGGTGGTCACCGCCGACCCGAGCGGCGTGCGCCCGGAACTCACCGTGCCGCCCGGCGGCTTCATCGCCGGCGTCTACGCCGGCACCGACGTGCGCCGCGGCGTGCACAAGGCGCCGGCCAACGAGGTGCTGATCGGCGTCACCGGGCTGGAGACCGACGTCAACCGCTTCCGTCAGGAGCTGCTGAACCCGAACGGCATCAACTGCCTGCGCTTCTTCCCGGGGCGCGGCTACCGCGTCTGGGGCGCGCGCACGCTCAGCGACGATCCCGAATGGCGCTACGTCAACGTCCGGCGCTACTTCCTGTTCCTCGAACGCTCGATCGAGAAATCCACGCAGTGGGCGGTGTTCGAGCCGAACGGCGAGGCGCTGTGGGCGAACGTGCGCTCGACGGTCGAGGACTTCCTGTACGCCGAATGGACGGCCGGCCACCTGCTCGGCGCCTCGACCAAGGAAGCCTACTTCGTGCGCTGCGACCGCTCGACGATGACGCAGAACGACATCGACAACGGCCGGCTGGTCTGCCTGATCGGCGTCGCGCCGCTGCGCCCGGCCGAATTCGTGATCTTCCGCATCGGCCAGAAGACCGCCGACGCCCGCTGACAGAGGCCCGCCGACCATGCCCGTGCTGCGCGACACCCCGTACACCGCGTTCAACTTCCTCGTCGAGATCGAGCCCGGCATCGGCCGCGAGCTGCGTGCCGGTTTTTCCGATGTCTCGGGGCTCAACAACGAGATCACCGTCGCCGAGTACCGCGCCGGCAACTCGAAGGTCAACCACGTGCAGAAGCGCCCCGGCGTCTACAAGGCCGGCGACGTGACGCTCAAGCGCGGCATCATCGGCGCGACCGACCTGTGGGACTGGATCGTCGCGACCCGCGAGGGCCGCGTCAGCGAGGCCAAGCGCACCGTCGTCGTCAGCCTGCTCGCCGAGAACCGCGACGACGTGGTCGTGCGCTGGAAACTCCAGGGCGCGATGCCGATGAAGTGGACCGGCCCGACGCTGGCCGGCAAGGGCGGCGGCGACGTGGCGATCGAGGAACTCGTGCTGTCGGTCGAGTCGGTCGATCAGGAATAAGCCGCCGATGCTCACGTTTGCCGATGCGCGCGTGTTCCTGAACCCGGCGCCGGTCGCGCCGCGCCAGCCGGTGCTGCCGGTGGCGCTGGTCGGCCACGTGC
>NZ_DAOLKE010000352.1:0-3466 GCF_035331805.1 Plasticicumulans sp.
ACCAGCGCCGCGCTGTAGACGCGCCACTGGATCGGGATCGCATACGAGCGGGCGCTGCGGGCGAGGGTCAGCTGCTCGGGCTTGCCGGCGATGCGGATCGGCACCGAGATCATGAAGTCGGAGCCGAGTTCGCGCCGGGCGTTGCCGGCGAGCGTGTTGGCGATCTCGCCGACCACGTCGAGGCAGTGCTCCTGCGAGTGCTCGGTCTCGCCCTGCGTCATCAGCAGGTACTGCATCATCCTCGCCGGGGCCGTGAAGTACACGCAGCCGCGGAACGCGCCCGAAACCCCGATGACGCCGGTGTAGTCGTAGACCAGCGACTCGTCGTGGCTGATCAGGTAGGGCACGCGCACGATCGCCGGCTCCTGCGCGAAGGCCGAGAAGTAATGCGTGGCGTGGTCGACGAAGACCTTGAGCTGGGTTTCGTTCAGCATCAGTGCAGTTCCAGCAGTTCCGTCAGCGCCTCGTTGAGCTGCGCGTCATCGAAGGGCTTGTAGAGGAAGCCGCGCGCGCCGCGGCGGATCGCCTCGATCGCGGTCGAGCGATCGGCGAGCGCCGAGACGACCAGGATGCGCGTGTCGGGCCGGATCGCCAGCACCGCCGAGATCGTCTGCAGGCCGTCCATGCCGGGCATGGTCAGATCCATGGTCACGGCGTCGGGCAGCAGCTTCCTGAACTTGCGCACGGCCTCGTCGCCATCGGCGGCGGTGCCGACGATGTCGAGGCCGTCGATGGCGACGCTGCGTTCGATGCGGCGGCGGATGATGTGTGAATCGTCGACGATCAGCAGCGTCAGCGGCTTCGGTTCCGGCATGGTCCTGTCCTCAATGAGTCTGTCGTCGCAGGGCAGGGGGCATGATCAGGTCGTCTCGAAGCTGAGTTCGCCGAGTCCCGGCAGGCCGGGCAGCGTGATGCGCCACGCGCAGTAGCGTCCCGGTTCCGAGGCCACCGACAGCGTGCCGCCGAGCGCCTCGACGCGGTGCTTGATCACGTCCATGCCGACACCGCGGCCGGCGGCGAGGGTGGCTTCGGCGGCGGTCGTGAAGCCCGGCTCGAACAGCAGCGCGCGCAGCCCGGCCGTGCCCATCGCGTCCAGCTCGTCCTCGCTCCAGCGCCCGCTCTGCAGCGCGGCGGCGCGGATGCGCCCGGGGTCGAGGCCGCGGCCGTCGTCGTGGCAGATCAGCTCGATGCCGGCGCTGGCATCGGCGCGTGCCTGCAGGCGGATGGTGCCGACATCGGTCTTGCCGGCGAGGTGGCGCTCCTCCGGGGTCTCGATGCCGTGCGCGACGGCGTTGCGCAGCAGCTGCACCAGCACCTCGCGCAGCGCCGTGATCTGCTCGGCGCCGCTGACCGCGAGCGTGTCGAGGCCGCTCGCGAGCAGCTGCACGCGCTTGTGCTCGGTCTGCGCCAGACGCTCGACCAGGAAGCGGAAGGTGTCGACGGTCAGCTCCGGCAGCGGCGCAGCGGTGCTGGTCGGGGCCATCGCCGGCGTTTCGGCCGCGGCCCCGGCCGGCGCCCCGGCAGCGGCCGTCGCTTCCTGCGCGAAGCCCTGCTGCAGCGAACCGAGCCGCTCGACCATCGCGCGCACCGCCTCGACGCTGCCGATCAGCCGGTCGAGCTGCACCGCGAGCCCGATCAGCTCGTCGCCGCCGACGCGCTTGAGGCCGCGCAGCTCGACGATGCGCTCCTCGAAGTCGTGCGCGAGCTTCTCGAAGAACTCCAGCCCGAGCAGGCCGGCCTCGCCCTTCAGCGCGTGGATGGTCGGGAAGATCTCGTTCAGCACGCCGCGATATTCGTCGCGCTTCGACAGGTGCTTGCTGCCGTGGCGGCGCAGCGTGGCGTTGATGTCGTGCAGCGCCTTGTCGGCGCGGTCGATGAACTCGCGCAGCCGCGGCGGCTCGACGTGCAGGATGCCGAGCAGCAGGCTCATCTGTTCCTCGGCCTGACGGCGCGACAGTTCGAGCTGGCGCGCCAGCTCGATGCGCACGGTGATGTCGCGCACCGTCACCAGCAGGTGCACGAGCGCCGAGTGCGCATCGGTGACGCGCGTGAACTCGATGCCGAGGTACTTGCGCTGCGGTTCGCCGTTCGGGCCGGGAATCAGCACCTCGACCTCGTGCAGCGGGTTGAGGCTCGCCACCAGCTTCAGGTTGACGTGCTCGCGGAACAGCACGTCGAGGAAATCCGCCGCCTCGCGATAGACCTTCTCGGAGACGATCTCGCGCAGCATCGGCAGGAAGGGCTGGTTGGCGAGGGTGCTGCGGCCGAACAGGCCGTGCAGCGACTTCGACGGCTGCGCGCCGATCGTCAGCTCCCGGTCGAGCAGGAACAGGCCGTCGGTGACGGTATCGAGGATCTCGACCGTCTCGCGCCGCGCGGTCTCGGCGCGCGTGTCGCTGTCGCGCAGCTGGCGGATGAAGTGAAAGAGGATCAGGAAGAAGTTCGCGAGCGCAAGCCCGATGCCGATGGTCTGGATCAGGCGCAGGCGATCGGCCTTGCCGGCGGCGACCTGTTCGAGTGCCGTGGTCAGGTCGTTCATCAGCCGCAGCAGCGCCAGGTTGCTGCTGCTCGCCAGGCGCACCGCCTCGTGCAGCGCCGCCGCATCGCTGCCGCGCAGCGCCGGATCGAGCGCCGTTTTCAGCGGCTGCCAGAGTTTCAGCGCCGCCTCGACCGCGGCGCGGCCTCTGGCGTCGCTCACCGGCTGCAGCAGCACCGCGCGGCCGTCACCGCCGGTGGTCTCGCCGCCGCGCTCGAAGGCGCTCAGCGTGGTGTCGAACAGCGTCGTGGTGTTGCGCAGTTCCATCAGCGCGTTGGTCGCTTCGGTACTGCCGGCCGGCGCCGCCCCGAACTCGTGCAGGGCCTTGACCAGACGCTGCGACAGCATGCGCTGGCGGCCGGCGAGGTTGATGCCGACGGCGTCGGTGCTGATCTCGCTCGACGTATAGAAGTTGAGGATCAGCACGCCGAGGTCGAACACGAGAAACAAGGCGATCGACAGCACGATCGTGCGGTACTTGCCGAAGCCGGTGCGGCGGCGTGGAACGGTCGAGGGGGCGGCGACGTTCATGATGCGGTCCTGTTTGCCGACGGAAGTCCTGGGGTCCGGAATCAGGGTCCGGGCGGGCGGACCATGATCCCGATCAACACTTCGCAATTATCGGGCCAGAGGCCGACAGCCCCGGAACATAGTCCGGAACGCCTGATAAATGAATGATCGGTAAGGATTCGGCGTCATGCCGTGCCGCATTGCCCCGGCATCGGGCAGCCGGATTGCATTCTGTTGCACTGCGACGGTGCAGCGGCCGTCATCCGTCGCGGCGGGGCAGAGGGCGGCGGACGACGGTTCCGGTGAAGCCGGAAGCTGTGGATTGAAAACCCGCTCCTGCCCGGAAAACCCGTTCGCCGGCACCGGGGCGCGGCGCGTCGGGAGGTTCCTGAAACGCCGCTGTCCTGCACTCGTCAGCCC
>NZ_DAOLKE010000353.1:0-3454 GCF_035331805.1 Plasticicumulans sp.
ATCGGGGCGCGTGTATCTGAACGGCACCCAGGCCCTGGTGCGCCTGCTGCTGATGCAGCGCGCCCGCGACCGCCTGCACGGCCTGAACACCGCCGGCTTCGTCTCCGGCTACCGCGGCTCGCCGCTCGGCGGCCTCGATCAGGCGCTCTGGGGCGCGAAGCGGTTTCTGGAACGCGACGGCATCGTGTTCAAGCCCGGGCTGAACGAGGATCTGGCCGCGACCGCGGTCTGGGGCACGCAGCAGGTCGGGCTGTTTCCGGGCGCGAAGCACGAGGGCGTGTTCGCGATGTGGTACGGCAAGGGGCCGGGGGTCGACCGTTCCGGCGACGTGTTCAAGCACGGCAACCTGTTCGGCAGCGCCGCCAAGGGCGGCGTGCTCGCGATCGCCGGCGACGATCACGCCTCGAAGTCCTCGACGCTGCCGCACCAGAGCGAATACGCGTTCATGGACGCGATGATCCCGGTGCTGAATCCGGCCGGCGTGCAGGAGATCCTCGATCTCGGTGTGTTCGGCTGGGAGCTGTCGCGCTACTGCGGCGCCTGGGTGGCGATGAAGACCATCGCCGAGACGGTCGACTCGTCGGCGAGCGTCACCGTCGATCCGGAGCGCATGCACATCGTGCTGCCGGAGGGCTTTGAATTCCCGCCCGAGGGCGTGCACGGGCGCTGGCCGACCCGGCCGCTGGAGCAGGAGTTCATCCACCAGAAGTACCGGCTGTACGCGGCGCTCGCCTTCGTGCGCGCCAACCGGCTCGATCGCATCGTGCTCGACAGCGACGCGCCGCGCTTCGGCATCGTCACGACCGGCAAGAGCTATCTCGACGTGATGCAGGCGCTCGATGATCTCGGCATCGACGCGGCCGAGGCCGGGCGCATCGGCCTGCGCGTCTACAAGGTCGGCATGAGCTGGCCGCTGGAGCGCGACGGCGTGCGCGCGTTTGCGCAGGGGCTGGAGGAGATCCTGGTCGTCGAGGAAAAGCGCGCGGTCATCGAGAACCAGTTCAAGGAGCAGCTCTACAACTGGCGCGAGGACGTGCGCCCGCGCGTGATCGGCAAGTTCGACGAGCAGCGCGAATGGATCCTGCCCTCGACCGGCGAGCTGACGCCGGCGCAGATCGCGCGCGTGATCGCGCGGCGCATCGGGCGCTTCTACACCTCGAAGCGCATCGAGCAGCGGCTGGCCTTCCTGGAGGCGAAGGAGGCCGCGCTCGCGAAACCGCGGCCGACGCTCGATCGCGTGCCGCACTTCTGCTCGGGCTGCCCGCACAACACCTCGACGCGCGTGCCCGAAGGCAGCCGGGCGATGGCCGGCATCGGCTGTCACTACATGGTCACGTGGATGGACCGTGCGACCGACACCTTCACGCAGATGGGCGGGGAGGGCGTGACCTGGATCGGGCAGGCGCCGTTCACCGACACGCCGCACGTGTTCCAGAACCTCGGCGACGGCACCTACTTCCACTCGGGCCTGCTCGCGATCCGCGCCGCGATCGCCGCGCAGGTCAACATCACCTACAAGATCCTCTACAACGATGCGGTCGCGATGACCGGCGGCCAGCACGTCGACGGCTCGCTGAGCGTCGCGCAGATCACGCACCAGCTATACGGCGAGGGCGTGCGCCGCCTCGCCGTGGTCTCCGACGAGCCCGGCAAGTACCGCAACCGCGGTGCCTTCGCCGACGGGGTCACCTTCCACCACCGCGATGCGCTCGATGCGCTGCAGCGCGAGCTGCGCAGCGTGCCCGGCACCAGCGTGCTGATCTACGACCAGACCTGCGCGGCCGAGAAGCGCCGCCGGCGCAAGCGCGGGCTGATGCCGGATCCGCCGCGGCGGGTGTTCATCAACGCGGCGGTCTGCGAGGGCTGCGGCGACTGCAGCGTGCAGTCGAACTGCCTGTCGGTCGTGCCGCTCGAGACCGGATTCGGTCGCAAGCGCGCGATCGACCAGTCGAACTGCAACAAGGACTACTCCTGCCTGAACGGCTTCTGCCCGAGCTTCGTGACCGTGCACGGCGCGAAGCTCCGCGGCAACCGCACGGCGCTGGCGGCCGATGACTGGTCGCTGGCGCTGCCCGAACCCGGCCTGCCGGCGCTCACCGAGCCCTGGGGCATCGTCATCACCGGCGTCGGCGGCACCGGTGTCGTGACCATCGGCGCGCTGCTCGGCATGGCCGCGCACCTCGAAGGCAAGGGTGTGAGCGTGCTCGACATGACCGGGCTCGCGCAGAAGTACGGCGCCGTGGTCTCGCACGTGCGCATCGCCGCGCAGCCCGAAGCCATCCACGCCGTGCGCATCGCCGCCGGCGGCGCCCGGCTGCTGCTCGGCTGCGACTACGTCGTCGCCGCCGGCAGCGAGGCGCTCTCCAAACTCGATCCGCAGCACTCGCACGCGATCATCAATGCCCATCAGGCGATGCCGGCGCGCTTCGTGCGCGAGCCGGACCTGAACTTCCCGGACGAGGCCATGCGCACGGCGATCCGCGAGGCCGCCGGCGATGCCGAGTTCATCGATGCGACCGCGCTCGCCACCGGCCTGTTCGGCGATGCGCTGGCGAGCAACCTGTTCCTGCTCGGCTTCGCCTGGCAGCGCGGGCGCGTGCCGCTGTCGGGGGAGGCGATCCTGCGCGCGATCGAGCTCAACGGCGCGGCGGCCGAGGCCAACCGGGCCGCGTTCCTGTGGGGGCGGCGCGCCGCGATCGACGAGGCTGCGGTGCGCCGGCGCGCGCTGCCGGCGGCGGTCAGCGAGCTGAAGCGCGCGCCGACGCTCGACGAGTGGATCGGACAGCGTGCGGCCTTTCTCGGCGAATACCAGGATGCGGACTGGGCCGCGCGCTACCGCGACCTCGTCGCTCGCGTGCGCAGCGCCGAAGCCGGCCTCGGCAGCGAGACGCTGACGAGGACCGTCGCGCAGGTGCTGTTCCGGCTCATGAGTTACAAGGACGAATACGAGGTCGCGCGCCTGTACGTCGATGCCGGCTTCCGCGCCAGCCTCGATGCCGTGTTCGAGCCCGGCTACACGCTCGGTTTCCACCTCGCGCCACCGCTGTTCGCGAAGCGCGATCCGCACACCGGCCTGCCGGTGAAGCAGACCTTCGGGCCGTGGCTGATGCGCGTGTTCGGCTGGCTCGCGCAGGGCCGGAGGCTGCGCGGCACCTGGCTCGATCCCTTCGGCTGGACCGCCGAACGGCGCGGCGAGCGCCGGCTGATCGGCGAGTACGAACAGCTCGTCGACGAACTGCTGGGCGGGCTGAGCCGGGAGCGCCTGACGCTCGCCGTCGAGATCGCCGGGCTGCACGGTCAGGTCCGGGGCTTCGGCCACGTCAAGGCCAGGGCGCTGGCCGAAATGCGCGGGCGCCTCGATGAGCGCCTCGGCGTCTGGCGCCGGCCGCAGGCCAGCGCGCGGGCGGCCTGAGTCCGCGCCGCTCATGCCGCTCCGCCGCCGGCGCGCTGGCCT
>NZ_DAOLKE010000354.1:0-3441 GCF_035331805.1 Plasticicumulans sp.
GAGCAGCGGCGAGCCGCCGGCCTGGCTGCAGGCGGTGGTCGACGCCGTGCTCGCGCTGCCCGGCTTCGACCGGCCGCTGGCCGTGCGCTCGTCGGCGCGCTGCGAGGATTCGGCCACCGCCTCCTTCGCCGGCATCCATGACTCGAAGCTCAACGTGCCGCCGGACGCGCCGGCCGTCTGCGCGGCCGTGCGCGCGGTCTGGGCCTCGGCCTGGAGTGCGCATGCGCAGGCCTACCGCCGGCGGCTCGGCCTCGACTGGCGCGCCGCGGCGCTCGCCGTGGTCGTGATGCCGCTGGTGCCGGCGCGCGCCGCCGGCGTGGCGTTCTCCTGCGATCCGCAGACCGGCGCGACCGATGTCATCGTCATCGAAGCCGTGACCGGCCTCGGCGAGGCGCTGGTCGGCGGTCAGGTCGAGCCGGACCGCTGGCGGCTGCGCCTGCCCGCGCCCGGCCACGCCGCGCTGATCGCCGACACGCGCATCGGCCGCAAGGAACGGCGCGTGCTCGCCGCACCCGAAGGCGGCACCCTGCACGAAGCGGTCGCCGACGGTGCCGCCCGGCCGGCACTCGCGGCCGCGGACGTGCTCGCACTCGCCGCCCTCGTGCAGCGCAGCGCCCAGGCGCTCGCCTGGGAAGGGCCGCCGCTCGACATCGAATGGGCGCTCGATGCCGACGGCCGCTTCCGGCTGCTGCAGGCACGGCCGGTCACGGCGCTGCCGCGCGAGCTGCCGCCGGCCCTGGCCGGCCTGCCGGCGTTCTGGTCGAACGGCAACTTCCGCGACGCGATCCCGATGGTGCAGACGCCGCTCGACTGGAGCATCGCCGCGCCGCTGATCGAGGCCACGCTCGGCACCGCGCTGCCGATCGCCGGCTGGCGCCCGCCGGTGCCGCAGCCGCGCGCGCGCCTGTACCAGGGCCGGGCGTACATGGCCGTGACCCGCATGGCCTGGGAATTCTTTGAGGCCCTCGGCTTTCCGCCGGCGCGCTTCGACGCGCTGACCGGCGGCCATCAGCCGGTCTGGCAGCCGCCGGCGCGGGTCGGGTTGATGACGAAACTCGCGCGCGGCTGGCGCCTGTTCCGGCTGATGCGCGCACTGCTCGCGATCCGCCGGCGTGCCGATGCGCTGTTCGCGCGCAGCGCCCGCCAGGTCGCGCGCTGGCGCAGCCACGACTGGGCGAACGCCGACGATGCCGCGATCGCAGGCGCGCTGCAGACGATCGCCGACGAGGTGATGGGCAGCGGCGAAACCGGCCTGCGCCTGCTGCTGACCTCCGGCGGCGGCTCGCTCGAACAGCTCGGCCGCTGGCTGGAGCCCTGCGTGCCCGGTCGCGGGGACGCGCTGGCGCAGGCGCTGGTCGCCGGCCTCGGTGCCGGCACGCAAGGCAACGCCATCACCAGCGCCGGTCATGCCGAGGCGATCGAACACCTCGCGACGCTCGCCGCGCTGGAAACCCCGGTGCGCACGCTGCTCGGGCTCGAAGGCGGGGACGGCCGGGCGGCGCGCCGCGACTGGCGGCGCAAGCTGCCGCCGAACTCGCCGTTCGCGCTCGCCTTCGATGACTTCCTGGCGCGCTGGGGGCATCGCGCGGTCTACGAGGTCTCGGTGCGCACGCCGCGCTGGCGCGAGGACCCGGAGTACCTGTTCGGCCTGATCCGCGACCGCGTGCAGGCCACCGATGCCGGCACGCCGATGCCGGATACCGCCGCCCGCCGCCGGGCGCTGGCCGAACGCGCCGGGCGCGAGCTGTGTGCCGCCGTGCCGGCCTGGAAGCGCGGGCTGATGCGTGCGACCGCCGCCGCCGCGCTGCAGGAGGCCGCGCAGCGCGAGCAGGCGAAATCGGCGCTCACCGCCTGGCTGGAACCCTTGCGCGCCGCCCTCGCGGTCATCGGGCCGCGGCTGGTCGAGCGCGGCGTGCTGCGCGCCGCGGACGACCCGCACTTCCTGACGCTCGATGAACTGCGCGCCGTGCTCGACGGGCGCAGCGACGGTCGCGGTCTCGCAGCCCTGGTCGCCGACCGGCGCGCCACGCACGAAGCCTGCGAAGCGCTGGCGGCCGTCGACCTGCTGGTCGCCGAGGGTGCCACGCTGCGCCCGGCCACCGACGCCGATCTCGCCGCCGCACGCAGCCGGCCGGCGCAGACCGCATCGGCAACGGCTACAGCGGGCGACGGCACGCAGCTCATCGGCCTGGGGGTCGCGGCCGGCCGTGCGCAGGGTCGGGCGCGGCACGTGCGTCATCCGGACGAAGGCGGCCGGCTCGCACCGGGCGAGGTGCTGCTCGCGCCATCGACCGATCCGGCCTGGACGCCGCTGTTCCCGCGCGCCGCGGCGATCGTGCTCGAAACCGGCGGCTTCCTGTCGCACGGCGCGATCGTCGCACGCGAGTTCGGCGTGCCGGCGGTCGTCAACGTCGCGCAGGCGCTCGCGCGCATCGCCGATGGCTGCCCGGTCGATGTCGATGGCGACCGCGGGCGCGTGACGCTGTCCGGACCGCCGGCAGCGGCGCCCGAACCGGCCGAGTGCCCGGGCACGGACTGAAGACAGGCGGGCCCGCCCGGCCCTTGCGGCCCGGCCCGCCCATCCCGTTCGCCGGCCGGAAGTTTCATCCGCGCCCCGGATTTGCTCGGCAACCGTCCCGGGCCGCGCCGGAACGCCGGCCCGGAGCGCGGGTCTCGTGAGCGGACCGGGCCCGGCCGCGTCCTGCGGCCGCAGTGCGTCCGCTCGCCGGCGGCGCAGGACTTTCCTTCAAGAGGATGAATCGGCACGCATTGTTGCAAAGCAACAAATGCAGTGGCAGACGTGATTCGCATGTGCTGCACTGCAGCAGTAGTAATCCGCTATTCCGGACAACCCGGAAGGAGTGCATCATGCTGACCCCCCGACTGCTGAATGCGCAGACCGAACGTGAGGCCCTGATCGAGCACCTGCTGAGGCTCGAACCCGAGGACCGGCACGCCCGCTTCGGCACCTACGTCGACACGGCGGCCATCACCGCCTACGTCGATCGCATCCTGGAACGCAACGACCCGGTACTGATCGTCGAGGACCGGCGCGAGCCCTGGGGCATCGTCGCCGCGCTGCACATCGCACCGCTCGGCGACGGCTCGGCCGAGCTGGGCCTGAGCGTCGATCCGACCTGGCGCCGGCGCGGGCTCGGCCGCACGCTGCTGCGCGCCGGCGGCGTACTGGCGTACTGCGTGGGCCTGCGCCGGGTACGACTGGAAATCGCCCCGGACAACCGCCCGATGCGGATACTGGCCGAACAGTGCCGCTACCAGATGAACCGTTCGACCGACGGCGAACTGAGCGGCCAGCGCGAGCTGCACTTCGACGAGACGCTGACCCAGGCCTGGCTGTGGTGGCTGGCGACGCTCGATCAGTTCAGCCGCCGGCCGTGCGCCCTGCTGCGCCGCGCCAGCCGCCGCGCGGCCGGCAGCCGG
>NZ_DAOLKE010000355.1:0-3419 GCF_035331805.1 Plasticicumulans sp.
AGCACGGCTTTCCGCTGTGGTCGGCCTGGGGCGGGCTGCTGCGCGGCTGGGCGCTCGCCGCCGGCGGCGAGACCGACGCCGGCATCGCGGCGATGCAGGCCGGGCTGATTGCCTACGCGCGCCACGGCGCCGCGCTCTGGCGCCCGCATTTTCTCGAACTGCTGGCCGAAACCTGCCTGCACGCCGGCCGGCTGGTCGAAGCGCGTGCGATCCTCGACGAGGCGCGCACGGTGATCGCCACGCATGACGAGCGCGTCTACGCATCCGAGCTCTGGCGGCTCGACGGCGAACTCATCCTCGCGGAAGCCGGCCCCGGTCCGCTGTCACCGGTGCCGGCCGATGCAGCCGCAACCTGTCTGCACACGGCACTCGCCCATGCACAGGCCTGCGAATCCGTGGCCATGGCACTGCGCGCGGCCGTTGCGCTCGCGCGTCTGCACGTCCGGCTCGGCCGTGCAGCCACGGCGTGCGCCCTGCTTCGCGGAACGCTCGCAGCCTTCGACGCCGCTGCCGACGATGCCGGGCTCACGGATGCGCGACGGCTGCTCGCAAGGCTCGCGCAGCCCGGCTGAAACCGCTCACCACCGCTCATCCCGATCACATCGGAACGCAGCACTTTTCAGAAGCCCCCCGCCCCGCGCGGGAGAGGGGGAAGAAAATCATGCAATCACGGGTGATCGGTATCAGACGGCCTTGCGGCGCGGGCGCATCGTGAGCTTGCGCCGGATCGGCATGCAGCTCACGGCGATTCGTATTCCTGCTCGCTCCAGCCGATGCGGTCCAGCGCCCACGAGAAGCCGAAGAACTCGGCGTAGGAGCGGATTTCCTCGCTCAGCATGTAGATGCCGCGGTGCGTCGGCAGACCGCGGCGGGCGGCCTCGCGCAGCAGCGGCGTGCCGCCGGACTGGATGACGATGTCCGCGACCAGCGTGCCCTGGGTGAGCCGCGCCGGTGCGAACGGCAGCGGATCGCCGGCGTGGCGCCCGAGCGGTGTGGCGTTGATGACGAGATCGGCGCCGTCGGCCTCGGGGGTGTCGAGCACGGCGATGCGTCCGGCCCAGCGCCCGTGCAGGCGCTCGGCCAGGCGGTGGCTGCGCGACGGGTCGAGGTCGTGGATGTCGAGCTGCGCGAGCCGGGCTTCGAGCAGCGTGGCGGCGATCGCCGAGCCCGCGCTGCCGGCGCCGACCAGCAGGGCGTGCCGGCCGGCGACCTCGTGGCCGGCGGCGCGCAGGCCCCACAGAAAGCCGTCGCCGTCGAGCATGTCGGCGTGCCAGCGCCCGTCGGGCAGCCGGCGCAGCGCGTTGGCTGCATCGGTGATCTGTGCCATCTCGCCGAGCGAATCGGCGTGGCGCAGCACGGCGTGCCGGTGCGGATAGCCGATGACGATGCCGGCGAGATTGCCGATTGCACGCAGGCCGGCGATCACGGTGTCGAGGCTGTCGGTTCCGACCTGCAGCGCGACGAGCACCGCGTCGTGCTGCGCGCGCCGGAAGATGTCGTTGAAGATCGCCGGCAACTGCAGCTGCGAGACGGGATCGCTGACGATCACGTAGAGCTGCGAGCTGCCGGCGGGCCGCAGCGCAGCCTCGCCCGACATGGTCATGTGCGTTTCCCCCGCGGTTTCCGGCCCCGATGGCTGCAGCAACCATAGCGCCCGCGGCCGCCGTGCGTTCAGCGCGGGCCGCTGCCGGTCCCGGCCTCGGCATCGAGCTCGGCGAACACCGCTTCGGCCAGATGGAAGGCGGCGTTTGCGGCCGGCACGCCGCAGTAGATCGCGCTGTGCATCAGCAGCTCGCGCAGCTCGTCGCGGGTGACGCCGTTGTTGGCCGCCGCCCGCAGGTGCAGGCGCAGCTCCGCCGGGTGGTTCATCGCGATCAGCATCGCGATCGTGATCAGGCTGCGCGTGTGCCGCGCCAGGCCGGGCCGGGTCCAGATCTCGCCCCACGGATAGCGGGTGATCAGGTCCTGCCACTCGGCCGTGAAATCGCTGCGGCCCGCCAGCGCGCGCTCGACGTGTGCATCGCCGAGCACTGCGCGGCGCAGCGCGAGGCCCTGCTCGTAGCGTTCGCGTTCGTTCATGTCTGCGCTTCTCCGCATGGCCGGTGGCGGCGGGCTGCCGCGCTGTCCGGTCGGCGCCGGGCGCCGCGGGCCGGACTGTAGGCAGCGGTGCGAGCCACGATCAATGGCGATTATCGAATATATGTTCGTTTAACGAACATCAATGCGGATGACCACCACCGCCCTGCGGGCACAGAAGACAGGTGGCATGGTGTGTTTATTTTTGTCCGATAAACGAACATTTAATTGATAATCGGTCATTGGCGACGAGCACTGGATTATGCAAACTGCTGTTAACCGCACGGATCAGCGAATATCGAACACACACCACCCGGCGCCGTGCGCACGGGGCGACGGCCACGGAGGCCGCAGCGCCCCGGCCGCAGCGCGAGGAGTCCCGCCCGATGCAGCGCTCGATCGCCACCGTCTCGCTGAGCGGCACCCTGCCCGAGAAGCTCGAAGCCGTTGCGGCGGCCGGCTTCGACAGCGTCGAGATCTTCGAGAACGACCTGCTCTGCCACGACGGCACGCCGCGCGACGTGCGCCGGCTGGTCGCCGATCTCGGCATGACGATTTCGCTGTTCCAGCCGTTTCGCGATTTCGAGGGCTGCCGGCGCGAGCGCCTGCGCCAGAACCTCGATCGCGCCGAGCGCAAGTTCGACCTGATGGGCGAACTCGGCTGCGAGCGCATCCTGGTGTGCAGCAGCGTCGCCCCCGACACGATCCGCGACGACGCGCTGATCGCCGAGGATCTCGCGCGCCTCGCCGAGCGCGCCGCGGCACGCGGCATCGTCGTCGGTTACGAGGCGCTCGCCTGGGGACGGCACGTCAACACCTTCGCACACGCCTGGCGGCTGGTGCAGGCCGTTGACCATCCGCACCTCGGGCTGCTGCTCGACAGCTTCCACACGCTGGCGATCGGCGACGATCCGGCCGCAATCCGCGACATCCCCGGCGAGCGCATCGTCTTCGTGCAGCTCGCCGATGCGCCGCGCCTGGCCATGGACGTGCTCGAATGGAGCCGCCATCACCGCTGCTTTCCGGGGCAGGGTGATCTCGACCTGAGCGGCTTCCTCGCGCCGGTGCTCGCCAGCGGCTACCGCGGACCGCTGTCGCTCGAAGTGTTCAACGACGGTTTCCGCGCCGCCCCGGCTGCAGCGACCGCCGCCGATGGTCTGCGCTCGCTGCTGTATCTGGAGGAAGGCGCGCAGCGCGCGCTCGCGCCGGCGGCCACCGCAGCCGGTGCCGCACACACCGGCTTCCTGCCGCCGGCGGCGCCGCGCTGCGACGGCGTCGAGTTCATGGAATTCGCCGTCGATGCCCCGGCCGCGGCCCGGCTCGGCGACTGGTTCGGCCGCCTC
>NZ_DAOLKE010000356.1:0-3411 GCF_035331805.1 Plasticicumulans sp.
CTGCTCGCGCTCGCGCTCGGCGGCGGCCTGCGCGGCGGCGCGCTCGGCGTTGCTGCGGCGGATGTCGGTGGCCATCGTGCGCAGCGCCTCGGCGAGCTGGCCGGTTTCGTCGGCCGATTCGACGTGCAGCTCGCTGTCGAGGCGCCCGGCGGCGATCTCGCCGGCGAAGCGGGCGCTGGCGAGGATCGGCCGGGTGATGCTGCGCGCCACCAGCCACATCGTGCCGACGCCGAGCACGAGGATCGCCAGCGCCACCAGCGTCTGCATCAGCACGTCGTGGCCGGCCCGCTCATGCAGGGCGGCGGCGAGGCTGGCGGCTTCGGCCATCGCGACCGTCTGCGGCACGGTGATCAGCACCGACCACGGCGTCTTGGTGTAGCCGAGCGTGATCGGCTCGAAGAACTTGAGCAGGCCGCTGGTTTCGTCGAGGACGACGTGGCTGCGGCCGTCGCGCACCACGGTCAGGTCGATGTCGTGGTCCTTGCCGACCAGCGGCCGGAACGAACTGCCGATCAGCCCGGGCTGGTCGCTGGCGGCGACGACGAGGCCGTCGTTGCTGACGATCGCCACCGAACCCTGGCCCTTGAACACCGAGGCATCGACCTGCTCGGCGAGCTTCTGCACGAAGGCGAGATCGAAGTCGGCACCGGCGACGCCGCGGAAGCGTCCGCCGATGCTGACCGGCACCGACATGGTGGCGAGATACACGGACTTGCCCTGCACGATGTAGGGCAGCGGGCCGAGGATGCTTTCCTGGCCGTTGGCCTGCGGGCCGAGATACCACGCGCCCTTGATGACGCCGTTCGGGTGGCGCTCGCGGCTGTCGTACTCGACCAGCGGCTGCACGGCGATGTGGCCGCTGCTGTCGCGCGTCCAGTAGGACAGGAAGCGGCCGCTGGCGTCGGTGCCGGCGCGATGCCCGGCGGCGGCTTCGGCGTCGAGGCCGTCGAGGCCGTCCGGCTCCCAGGCGCTGTAGGTGCCGTTGAAGCGCGGATGGGCCTTCAGCACGCCGAGCAGGATGCCGTCGAGCTGGGCACGGCGCAGCGCCGGCGGCGTGGCGACGGCGGTGTCATTGGTGGCGATCTGCTCGAAGGCGCGGGCCATGTTGCGCGCGGCGCCGAAGGCGGAGTCGAGTTCGGAGCGGATCAGCCCGGCCTGCGCCCGCGCCAGTGCCTGCAGGCTGCTGCGCGTGCCGCGTTCGAGCAGGTCGCCGACCCGCGCCTGCACGAAGGCTTCGGAACTGCGGTTGGATAGGGTCGCGAAACCGACCATCGCAATGGCGGTTCCGAGCAGGCACAGTCCGGCGAGGCCGGCAATCTTCAGTTGCAGGGAGCGCAGTTTCACAGGGCTTGTCCTTGGCGCGCGTTCGGGCACGGAGACGGATGACGTGGGTCCGCCATCTTGTCGGCTGCCGGTCGCTGCCCTGAATACCTTTGGCGCAAGGTTTGCGGAAAACATTGCAACATGCAGGGGCTTTGCTGCATTGCGGCATGCCGATCCTGCCGAGGATTCCCCGCCGATGAGCCGTATCGCCCTGATCCAGATGTGTGCCGGTGCCGATCCGGCCGCCAACTGCGCGACCGCCGGCCGGCTGGTCGCCGAGGCCGCTGCAGCCGGTGCCGGGCTGGTGGCATTGCCCGAGAGCTGGTTCTGCATCGATGCCGATCCGGCCGCCGGCCTGCGGCTGGCCGAGGACGAAGGCCGCGGGCCGCTGCAGGCGTTTCTGGCCGGGCTGGCGGCGCGTCACGGCGTCTGGCTGCTCGGCGGCACGCTGCCGCTGCGCGGCGAGGAGCCCGATCGCGTCTGTGCGGCGGCGCTGCTCTTCGATGCGCGCGGGCGCATCGGTGCGCGCTACGACAAGGTGCACCTGTTCGATGTCGATGTGGCCGATGCGCAGGGGCGCTACCGGGAATCCCGGGTCGTCGAGCCCGGCGAGCGCATCGTCGTCGCCGATACGCCGTTCGGGCGGCTCGGGCTGACGGTGTGCTACGACCTGCGCTTCCCGGAGCTTTTCCGGGCGATGAGCGCCGCCGGCGCCGAGGTGTTCGTCGTGCCCTCGGCGTTCACGGCCGTCACCGGCCGCGCGCACTGGGAGACCCTGCTGCGCGCCCGCGCGATCGAGAACCTCGCCTGGGTGCTGGCCCCGGCGCAGTGCGGCACGCATCCGGGCGGACGCGAGACGCACGGCGACAGCCTCGTCGTCGAGCCCTGGGGCGAGGTGATCGCGCGCCGCGCGAGCGGCGAGGGCATCGTGCTCGCCGAAATCGACCTCGAACGCGGGCGGCGGCTGCGTGCGGAGTTTCCGTGCCTCGATCACCGGCGGCTGTAGCCGGCCGGCGTGGCGACGCGCCGCGCTGCGCCGGCGGATGCACGGCAGACGGCGCACGGGCTGCGGCTGCGTACCCCGGTCGTCCCGCGCAGCGGCTTGCCGGACAGCCGGGCGATGCCGCCGTCAACACGGCGCCACATGGCTGTCATGCGCCTGCCATGCAGGCTCGCGGCGCATGCGCGCTTCGCGTTACCTTGACGAACAACTGCCCCGATGCCCCCCGAGGTCCCCGCCATGAGCACCGTTGCATCCGACGTACCCGCCGCCACCACCGGCGGCGGTTCCGCGCTCGATCTGGCGCGGGCCCTGATCCTCGCGCCGGCCGGGCTCGACGAGCCGCGGCTCGAATCGGCGCTCGGCACGCTGCTCGGCCATGCGGTCGATTACGGTGACCTGTACTTCCAGGTGCGCCGCGCCGAGTCCTGGTCGCTGGAGGACGGCGCGGTGAAGTCGGCCGCGCACAACATCGACCAGGGCGTCGGCGTGCGCGCGATCGCCGGCGAGCGCACCGGCTTCGCGTATTCGGACGAGCTGCACGCGCCGGCGCTGCTCGAAGCCGCGAAGGCTGCGCGTGCGATCGCCGCAAGCGGCAAGGGCCCGGAGCAGGGCGTGCGCATCGCCGGCACCCGGCCGGCGACGGCGCTGTACGCGCCGCTCGATCCGCTCGGCACGCTGAGCGCCGACGAGAAGATCCGCCTGCTCGAAGCCGTCGATGCCGAGGCGCGCCGCCAGGACCCGCGCGTCACGCAGGTCATGGTCAGCCTCGCCGCGGTGCAGGACGCGATCCTGATCGCCGCCTCCGACGGCACGCTGGCCGGCGACGTGCGCCCGCTGGTGCGCCTGAGCGTCAGCGTCATCGTCGAGCACAACGGCCGGCGCGAGCAGGGCGGCTCTGGCGGCGGCGGGCGCGTCGCCTACGGCTATTTCCTCGATGATGAGCGCGCGCTCGGCTATGCGCGCGAGGCGGTGCGTCAGGCGCTCGTCAACCTCGAAGCCGAGGAAGCCCCGGCCGGCACGATGGATGTCGTGCTCGGCCCCGGCTGGCCCGGCGTGCTGCTGCACGAGGCGGTCGGCCACGGCCT
>NZ_DAOLKE010000357.1:0-3402 GCF_035331805.1 Plasticicumulans sp.
ACTCGATGAGTTGCGCGCCCGGCAGTGCGAGCGCGGCACTCGCCGGTGCCACCGACAGGCGCCAGAGCGGCTCGTCGCCGGCGAAGAACGCATGCGTCTGTTCACGCAGCGCCGCCCACACCGCCTCGGCCGCGACCGGATCGAGCCGCTCGCCGCCGAGCGTGTGTGCCGCCGCCTCGACCGCCGCCGCGGCGCCGGAGAGACGCACGCTCAGGCGACCGTCGTCCCAGGCGCTCGCCGACAGCGGCAGCGGCTGACCGGCCCAGCGGTTCAGGCGCTCGATCGCCTCGGCCTGAGTCGCTTCCTGCACCAGCGTGCATTCGGCGACCGGGCGCGGCAGCACCTTGAACGAGACTTCGAGCAGCACGCCGAGGCCGCCGAGCGCACCGGCCATCAGCCGGGATACGTCGTAGCCGGCGACGTTCTTCATGACCTGGCCGCCGAAGCGCAGCACCTCGCCGCGGCCGTTGAGCACCTTGACGCCGAGCACGTAGTCACGCACCGAGCCGGCATAGGGCCGGCGCGGTCCGGACAGGCCGGCGGCGACCGTGCCGCCGACGGTCGCGCCCGGCCCGAAGGCCGGCGGCTCGCAGCCGAGCATCTGGCCGCTGTCGGTGAGCGCCGCGTCGATCTCGGCGAGCGGCGTGCCGGCACGCGCGGTCAGGTACAGCTCGGTCGGCTCGTAGCTGACGATGCCGCGATGGCCGCTGACATCGAGCGGCTCGCCCCGCACGCCGCGGCCGTAGAACTCCTTGCTGCCACTGCCGCGGATGGCGAGCGGCGTGCGCGTCTCGGCGGCGTCGAGCACGCGCCGGCGCAGGTCTTCGGTCAAATCCCGGTTGAGACTGGTTTGCGCATTCATGGATCGTGTGTTCTCTCGTTCGTGGCCGGACAGCGCGCTCAGAAGCGCTCCAGTTCCGGGAACGGCAGTTCGCCGTGGCTGATGCGCATCGCGCCGTACTCGGCGCAGCGCGCCAGCGTCGGCACGGCCTTGCCGGGGTTCAGCAGGCCCTTGGGGTCGAATGCGGCCTTCAGCGCGTGGAACTGCACGAGTTCGTCCTTCGCGAACTGCGAACACATCTGGTTGATCTTCTCGAAGCCGACGCCGTGCTCGCCGGTGATCGCCCCGCCGACCTCGACGCAGAGTTCGAGGATCTCGCCGCCGAGCTGCTCGGCCCGGTGCAGCTGCGCCGGATCGCCGCCGTTGAACAGGATCAGCGGATGCAGGTTGCCGTCGCCGGCGTGGAAGACGTTCACGACCGGCAGGCCGTAGCGCTGGCTCAGCGCCTCGATGCGGTTCAGCACGTTCGGCAGCTCCTTGCGCGGGATCGTGCCGTCCATGCAGTAGTAGTCCGGCGAGATGCGCCCGACCGCCGGGAACGCCGCCTTGCGCCCGGCCCAGAAGCGCAGGCGCTCTTCCTCGCTCTGCGAAATACGGATGTCGCTTGCACCCGCATCGCGCATCAGCGCCTCGACGCGCGCCAGGTCCTCGGCAACCTCCTCGGCCGTGCCGTCGAGTTCGCACAGCAGGATCGCCGCAGCCTCGACCGGGTAGCCGGCGTGCAGGTAGTCCTCGGCGGCGCGGATGCAGCCGTTGTCCATCATCTCCAGCCCGCCCGGCGTGATGCCGGCGGCGATGATGCGCCCGACCGCGACGCCGGCGGCGTCGACGCGGTCGTAGACGCCCATGACCACCTGCGCGACCTGCGGCTTCGGCAGCAGCTTGACCGTGACCTCGACGATGACCGCGAGCATGCCCTCGGAGCCGGTCAGCAGCGCCAGCAGGTCGTAGCCGGGCTGATCGAGCGCGCCGGCCCCGATCGTCAGGCGCTCGCCGGTGATGGTCAGCACGTCGAGCGCGACGATGTTGTGCACGGTCAGCCCGTATTTCAGGCAGTGCACGCCGCCGGCGTTCTCGGCGACGTTGCCGCCGATCGTGCAGGCGATCTGCGAGGACGGGTCCGGCGCGTAATAAAGCCCCAGCGGCGCGGCGGCCTGCGAAATCGCGACGTTGCGCACGCCCGGCTGCACGCGCGCGGTACGGTTCTGCGGGTCGATGCCGAGGATGCGGTTGAACTTGGCGAGCGACAGCACGACGCCGTCGGCATGCGGCATCGCGCCGCCCGAAAGCCCGGTGCCGGCCCCGCGCGCGACCACCGGCACGCCGCGCTCGTGGCAGGTCGCGAGCACGTGCGCGGCCTGTTCGGCGGTCTCCGGCAGCACCACGAGGCGCGGCACGGTGCGGTAGGCGGTCAGACCATCGCACTCGTAGGGGCGCAGGTCCTCGATATCGGCCAGGATCAGCCGTTCGGGCACGCCGCGGGCTATCGCGTCGCGCAATGCGCGGGTCGCGTCGTCAGTCATTGGTCTTACCTCTCATCTCCCGACCGGATGCGCCGGCCGCGGGCTCCTGGTGTGGCTTCAACCCTGCATTCCCTGCGGAGTTTATGTGCATTCTGCGCCCGACTGTTTACCGCAGTCCGGGAAAAAACGCCAGCCATCTGGATCAATGGCCAGACCAAAGCAGAAATTGGCCTGTCCGCATTCGCATCGTGAAAACATCTTCATGCCCCGCATCAGGAGTAGCAATTTTTTGTGCAGTGCAATAGACTATTTTTCGTGATGCAAAACGTCTTTACTCGATCAGCAATGCGCGTGGAGTTTCGGAATGGTCATGCAGACGACCTCGTCCATTCAGGTCATTGATCGGCTCGCCCGGCTGCTGGATGCAATCGCCGCCAACAACAATCCGGTCAGCCTCAAGGTGTTGTCGGCCGAGACCGGCCTGCATCCATCGACAGCCTTCCGCATCCTCGCCTCGCTGGCCGAGCACGGGTTCGTCGAACGTAGTTCCTCGGGCCACTACCGTCTGGGCGTGAAGCTGCTGCAGCTCGGCTCGCGCGTGCAGGGCCGGCTCGACATCCGCCGCGAGGCGCGCCCGATCATGGAATGGCTGCGCAACGAGACCGGCGAGACGGTCAACCTGATCGTGCGCGAGGGCGACGAGGTCGTGTACGTCGAGCGCGTGGTGCCGAACCGCATGATGCGCGTCGAGCAGATGATCGGCGGCCGGGCGCCGCTGCACGTCACCGCGGTCGGCAAGCTGTTCCTCGCCGAAGGCGGCGCCGAAGCCTGTCTCGAATACGCCGCGCGCACCGGCCTGCCCTCGTGCACGCCGCACTCGATCACCGACCCGACGGCGCTGTGGCGCTCGGTCAAGAACGCGCTGCAGCAGGGCTACGCGCTCGATGACCAGGAAGCCGAACTCGGCGTCGGCTGCATCGGCGTGCCGATCCGCGACTCGACGAACCACATCGTCGCCGGCATCTCGGTCTCGGCCCCGATCGAACGCCGTCGCGAGGTCTGGGTGACGCTGATCCGTCAGGCCGGCGAGAAGCTGTC
>NZ_DAOLKE010000358.1:0-3390 GCF_035331805.1 Plasticicumulans sp.
CGGCGCGCTGCCACCGGTGCGGGAGGTGGCCGCGGGGTCGGCGCCAGACTGCACGCGCGCGACCGGCGGGCCGCCGCGGACGGGCGGGGGACCGTTGCCGCCCAGCTTGTCGATGGTCATCGGAGTCGTCCTCTCGTCGGAATCGCGAGTATACGGAACTCCGTATCGGCCCCGGCCGCCGGAACTTGAATCGGGTTTTCCGGCAGAGCGTTACGCCCGGTGTCGGTCGCTCCGGGGTTCAGTCGACGATCAGCGTGCGCTCCTGCTCCAGCCGGCCTTCGACGACACGCCCGGAGGCGAGGTTGCGCGCGCGCAGGCGCTCGCCGGGGCGACCGTCGGCGAGTGCGACCCCGCCGGCGCTGATGCGCATCGCGCCGCGGCGCACGACGAGTTCCAGGGTTTCGCCGCGACGCACGCTGACCGGATCGCTCAGCGCATCCGGTGACAGCGGGGCGCCGGCCGGCAGCGCCGTCTGCAGCAGGCGGCCGATCGCCGGTTTCGGATCCTCGATCCAGCCATCGCCGGCGCGGGCTTCGTCGACGGCCGCCACCTGCAGGTCGGCCGCCGTCAGCAGCGTGCCGCGCACCAGCGGCCGGGCGGCGACGACGATGCTGCGCTGGATGCTGACCTGCGCGCTCATCACCAGCTTCCAGGCCGGGGCCGGACAGCGCAGCACGACGGCCGTGCGCCCGCGCAGTCTGGAGCCCGGCGACAGCGAAGCCTCGATCGGCGATTCGCAGGCCCACAGCCGCAGGCGCGGATCGGTGCCGTCGACGCGGATGTCGGCGCTGCTGCTGCCGACGCGGCTGCGCAGGTAGTCGAGCGCGACCAGACGCAGGGCTTCGAGATCCTGCTGCGCGGCCGGGGCTGCGGCACTGAGCAGGGCGAGGACGGCTGCGGCCAGCAGCCGGCGCAGCGGGGTCGGGAACAAGGTCGAGGCATCGGCAGGCATGGTGGCGTCGGCTTTTCGTCGTCGATCGACAGATGAATGCCTTCCAGCACGCGGTATGCCAGCCCGCCGGGTTCCCAGACCGCCGGCGCCTGTCTGCCGTGCAGGACGGCGGCGGCGTGCGAGGCTGCTGGATGGCATGTCGGTTGCAGATACCCCTCCCGAGTCGCATTCGGCGACGAGAGTTTGACGCGACGCCGCTCGTGGCGCTGCGTCGGGAGGTTGACGACATGGCCATTCGTTTCGACCGGGTACTCGGCGTGCACGAGGACGCGATGCGGCTGCGTGCCCAGCGTACCGAGGTGATCGCGGCCAATCTCGCGAACGCCGACACCCCGAATTACCAGGCCCAGGACATCGACTTCGCTGCGGCGATCCGCGACGCGCAGGGCGGTGCACGGCTCGCGGCCACCGCCGGCGCGCACATCCAGCCCGGCGAGGGCCGCCATGGCCTGGCCGGCACGCTGTTTCGCGAATCGACGCAGCCGAGCATCGACGGCAACACCGTCGAGCCGGAGCGCGAGAAGGCCATGTTCGGCGAGAACGCCGTCCAGTACACGGCCTCGCTGCGCCTGCTCGGCGACCGGCTGCAGGGCCTGCTGACCGCGATCCGCGGCGAATGACCGGCACTCGGGAGGCCACATGTCACTGTTCCGGGTTTTCGGGATTTCCGGCAGCGCGCTGCAGGCGCAGTCGGTGCGGCTCAACACCACGGCGAGCAACCTCGCCAACGCCGACAGCGTCTCGTCGAGCGTCAACGCCGTCTACCGCGCCCGCCAGCCGGTGTTCGAGACGCTCGATGACGGCAGCTCGGATGCCGTCGCCGGCGTCGGTGTCGCCGGGATCGTCGAGAGCACGACGCCGCTCGGGCGCGAGTACCGGCCCGGTCACCCGCTCGCCGACAAGGACGGCTTCGTGTGGACGCCGAACGTCAATCCGGTCGAGGAGATGGCGAACATGATTTCGGCCTCGCGCGCCTACCAGACCAACGTCGAGGTCGCCGAAACCTCGAAACAGATGCTGCTGCGCACGCTGACGCTCGGCGACTGATCCAGGGGCAAGCAAGAGAAGAGGTTCCGTCATGGCCACCAAGGTTTCCGACGCGCTGCTCAGCACCGTCAACACCGGCTTCGCCACCGAGAAGGCGACGGCCGACCAGAAGAAGACACAGGGCAACGAACTCGGTCAGGACGCCTTCCTGACCATGATGCTGACGCAGATGAAGAATCAGGATCCGACCAAGCCGATGGACAGCGCGCAGTACCTCGCGCAGCTCGCGCAGTTCAGCACCGTCAGCGGCATCGAAAAGCTCAACACCACGATCGAGGGCTTCATCGGCCAACTGCAGACCAGCGGCGCGATGCAGGCCTCCGGGCTGGTCGGGCGCCAGGTCGTCGTCGACAGCGACACCGGCTACCTCGATGCCACTCAGGGGCTCGCCGGCAACATCACGATCGACTCGCCGGTCGATGCCGTGAAGATCTCGATCGCGACGCCGGGCGGGCAGGTCGTCAGGGAGGTGACGCTCGGTGCCCAGGGGGCCGGTGAAACCGCCTTCCACTGGGACGGGCGCGATGCCAGTGGCGTGCTGCGCACCCCGGGCAATTACCGCGTCGTCGCGCAGGGTCTGCGTGCCGGTGAGCCCGTCGGGCTTTCGACCTCGATGTCGGCGCCGGTCGACAGCGTCAGCCTGTCGGCACAGGGCTCGAAGCTGAATCTGCGCGGACTCGGCGAATACGCGCTGGATGACGTGCGCGCGATTTTCTGAAATTCCGCCCGCGGGCGGAAATCTGTTGACCGAACCGAGCGACCCCGTTCCCCAGGAGGAACGCCCCCATGGCTGAAACCTTCCGCATCGGCCTGACCGGCCTGAATGCCGCGACCAGCGACCTGTCGGTGACGGCGAACAACATCGCCAACGCCAACACCACCGGCTTCAAGTATTCGCGCGCCGAGTTTTCCGACATTTTTTCGAACAGTGCGCTTGGCCAGGCGACGCGGCGCACGGTTGGCAGCGGCGTGCAGCTCGCTGCGGTCACGCAGCAGTTCAAGCAGGGCAACATCAACGCCACCGGTAATCCGCTCGACATCGCGATCGACGGCGAAGGATTTTTCAAGATTCAGGCCGAAAACGGCACGATCAGCTATACCCGCGCCGGAACTTTCGGAGTTGATTCCGATGGTTACGTTGTCACCAGCACCGGTTCGAAACTGCAGGGATTCCCGGCCGATGTCGACGGCAACATCGTCGTCGGTGCCGCCCAGAGCATGCTGCTGCAGACGGCCGACATCCAGCCGCGCCAGACCAGCGATGTCGAATTCGGCATCAACCTCGATGCAGCGGCCAATGCCATCGACAGCTCGATCACGCCCTTCGATCCGACCGATCCCAAGACCTACAACTACACGACCTCGGCAACCATTTACGACAGCCTCGGCGG
>NZ_DAOLKE010000359.1:0-3389 GCF_035331805.1 Plasticicumulans sp.
CGGCGTGGCGCCGGAGCGGCTGCGCGAGATCGTCGAGGGCGACGGTCTCGCCGTCAGCCTGGAGCCGGCCGGCGGCTCGCCGACCGGTGCCCCGACCGGCCCGGTGCTGTACCTCGGCAAGCCGCTGCCGCGCGTCTGACGCGCTCGTGCGCGCCTGCGCGACCCGGCGGGGCGCGCAGGCGGGGCAGGGCGCCGAGGCCGGATTTCAGCCGTGCAGGCCTTCGAGCTGCATGCCGTTGCGCGAGACCGTCAGCACGCTGCCCTGCGTGTACCAGTCACCGAGCACGACGCGCCAGCCGCTGTCGCCATCGGCGAGCACGAGTTCGTGCAGGGCAGGGCGGTGGGTGTGACCGTGGATCAGCTGGGTGACGCCGTGTGCGTCCATGAGCGTGCGCACGGCATCGGGGTTTACGTCGGTGATCTCGGCCGGCTTGTCGGCCTGGGCGCTGCGGCTGTCGGCGCGCAGCTGCGCGGCGAAGGCCCGGCGCTGCGCGAGCGGCAGCGCCAGCAGGCGAGCCTGATTGGCCGGTTCGCGGATCTGTGCGCGGAAGCGCTGGTAATCGACATCATCGGTGCAGAGCGCATCGCCGTGCGTGAGCAGCGTCGGCGTGCCGTACAGGTCGATCACCGTGGTCTCCGGCAGCAGGGTCAGTCCGGCGCGTGCCGCATAGTCCGGGCCGAGCAGGAAATCGCGGTTGCCGTGCAGGAAGTGCGCGGGCACGCCGCTGCGCTGCAGGCTGCCCAGCGCCGCGGCCACCCGCTCGCCGGTTTCGCCGTCGTCGTCGTCGCCGATCCAGGCCTCGAACAGGTCGCCGAGGATGTACAGCGCCTGCGCGCGCCGGGCGCGGACGGCGATGAAATCCTCGAACAGCGCCAGCGTCTGCGGGCGCGCGGCAGCATCGAGGTGCAGGTCGGCGACGAACAGCGTCGCCTTCATTCGACGATTTCCATCTTCTCGATCAGCACCGGCTCGACCGGCACGTTCTGGTGTCCGCGCTTGTTCGCGGTCGGCACGGCGACGATCGCATCGACCACGTCCATGCCCTCGATGACCTTGCCGAACACGCAGTACCCCCAGCCGTCCTGCCCCGGGTGATCGAGGAAGCCGTTGTCCTTGACGTTGATGAAGAACTGCGCGGTCGCCGAGTGCGGATCCGAGGTGCGCGCCATCGCAATGCTGCCGCGGGCGTTCTTCAGGCCGTTCTTCGCCTCGTTGCGGATCGGCGCGCGCGTGCTCTTCTGGCTCATGTCCGCCAGCATGCCGCCGCCCTGGACCATGAAGTTCGGGATCACGCGATGGAAGACGGTGCCGGCGTAGAAACCGTCGCGCACGTACTGTTCGAAGTTGGCGGTGGTCGCCGGCGCATGCTCGGCGTCGAGTTCCAGCGTGATGACGCCGAGTGAGGTCTGGATGCGGATCATCGCGAATCTCCGTTCGGGGTTTCCGGGGGCGGGCCTGCTTTATCTCATGACTACTTCACGACCGTGACCGAGCGGATCACCACCGGCTCGGCCGGCACGTCGCTGTATGGTCCGACCGTGGTGGTCGGTGTCTGGCGGATGCGTTCGACGACTTCGAGGCCGTCGACGACCTTGCCGAACACGCAGTAACCCCAGCCGTCACGCGACGGGTAATCGAGGAAGCCGTTGTCCCTGACGTTGATGAAGAACTGCGCGGTCGCCGAGTGCGGATCGGCGGTGCGTGCCATCGCGATCGTGCCACGGCTGTTCTTCAGGCCGTTCTTTGCTTCGTTCGGGATCGGGTCGTGCGTCGGCTTCTGTTGCAGGTCGGGCGTGAAGCCGCCGCCCTGGATCATGAAGTTGTCGATGACGCGGTGGAAGATCGTGCCGTCGTAGAAGTGCTCGTCCGCGTAGCGCACGAAGTTGGCGACGGTCTGCGGGGCTTTTTCCTCGTCGAGTTCGAGCACGATCGTGCCGTGACTGGTGACCATCTGCACGCGGGTCACCGCCATGGCCGGCAGGGCGGCCGAAAGCAGGGCAGCGATCAGGAAGGCTCGGGCGCAACGGATCATCGGCAGCCTCCGGGGGCGGGCGCGGAAAGGCCGGCATCATAGTGTGCCGCCCGGCTTTTGTCGGCCTGCACGCGCCGGACTTCCGTTACCATCCCGGTCGGGCCCTGCTGCCGGGGCGCCGCCCGTCCGTTTTCCGTCGCATCGAGTCCAGTCCGTCATGTCCGTCGAACACGATCTGCAGCTGTACAACAGCCTGAGCCGGCGCAAGGAGCGCTTCGTCCCGATCACGCCCGGCCAGGTGCGCATGTATGTGTGCGGCATGACCGTCTACGACTACTGCCACGTCGGCCACGCGCGCGTGATGGTCGTGTTCGATGCGATCGTGCGCTACCTGCGCTGGCTCGGCTACGACGTGACCTACGTCCGCAACATCACCGACATCGACGACAAGATCATCCGCCGCGCGCAGGAAAACGGCGAAACCATCGACGCGCTGACCGCACGCTTCATCGAGGCGATGCACGAGGATGCCGATGCGCTCGGCGTGCTGCGCCCCGACCACGAGCCGAAGGCCACCGAAACCATCGACGGCATCATCGCGATGGTCGGGACGCTGGTCGGAAAGGACTACGCCTACGTCGCTGCCAACGGCGATGTCTACTACCGTGTCGCGCGCTTCGGGGCCTACGGCCGGCTCGCCAACAAGAAGCTCGACGACCTGCGCGCCGGCGAGCGCGTGGCGGTCGGCGAACTGAAGCAGGACCCGCTCGACTTCGTGCTGTGGAAGGCCGCCAAGCCCGGCGAGCCGGCCTGGGATTCGCCGTGGGGACCGGGCCGGCCGGGCTGGCACATCGAATGCTCGGCCATGTCGAAGTGCTGCCTCGGCGAGCACTTCGACATCCACGGCGGCGGCATGGATCTGAAGTTCCCGCACCACGAGAACGAGATCGCGCAGAGCGAGGCCGCCAACGGCCACAGGTTCGTCAACTACTGGCTGCACAACGGCTTCGTCAACGTCGACGAGGAGAAGATGTCGAAGTCGCTCGGCAACTTCTTCACGGTGCGCGAGGTGCTCGCCCGCTACGCCCCCGAGGTCGTGCGGCTGTTCATCCTGTCCAGTCACTACCGCAGCCCGCTGAACTACTCCGACGACAACCTCGACACGGCGAAGGCCTCGCTGACGCGGCTGTACACGGCGCTGAAGGGCCTGCCGCCCACCGCCGCCGCCCCGCTCGAAGCCTGGAGCGCAAGGCTGCGCGCGGTCATGGACGATGACTTCAACACCCCCGGGGCGCTCGCCGTGTTGTTCGAGCTGGCGCGCGAGCTGAACCGTGCGCGCAGCGAGGCGCCGGCCGATGTGGATGCGCTGGCGGCGACGCTGCGCGCGCTGGGCGGCGTGCTCGGCCTGCTCGGCGG
>NZ_DAOLKE010000360.1:0-3355 GCF_035331805.1 Plasticicumulans sp.
CCCGAAGCCGCGCAGCGCCAGCCCGATCTGCAGCAGCCCGAACAGCGCCGGCAGCGTGCCGAGGCCGAAGGCGAGCAGCAGCCGGGCGCCTTCGGCGGCGCTGCCGGCGGCGATCGCCCAGACCACGACGCTGTAGACCAGCCCGCACGGCAGCCAGCCCCAGACCAGCCCGCAGCCGAGCGCCTGCGCCGGCGTGCGCACCGGCAGCAGCCGGCGGCCGAGCGGTTCGATGCGCCGCCACAGCCCGCCGCCGGCGCGTTCGATGCGCGTGATGCCGGCCCAGACGCCGGCCAGATACAGACCGAGCACGACCATGAAGCCGCCGGCGATGAGCTGCAGGCCGAGCTGGGCGTGGCGCACCGAGACGAGATGCGCCGCGTAGGCGCCGACACCGCCGGCGAGGGCGCCGATCAGCGTGTAGCTCGCCAGCCGCCCGGCGTTGTAGGCCACGAGATACGGCAGCAGCCGCGCCGCGCGCGCGCGGGTTTCGGCCGGCAGGCCGAGCGTCAGCACGCCGACGATGCCGCCGCACATGCCGACGCAGTGCACGCCACCGAGCAGGCCGACCACGGCCGCAGCCGCGTACTGCGCGAGGTTCGCATCCATGGTGATCAGGGCTCCCCGGCCGGCAGCGGCCGGCCGACCGCGGCCAGCAGCGCGGCGCGGTGCTGTTCGACGGCGATGCGGCCGACCTCGATGGCTTCCGCGGCACGGTCGAACTCGACCAGCGCCAGATGCGCGAGCCGCGGCGCGAGCAGCATGTCCGGCGGATCGCCGGCCATGCGCGAGCGGGTGATGCGGTCCTGCATGATGTTCATCGCGCTGAACAAGACCTCGAACAGGCCGGGCTGGGCGTCCTCGAGCGGCACCGGCAGCGTGGAGTCCGGGGCCGGCGGCGCCTCGCGCTCGCGGCCGAACAGCGCCGACAGCCGCGCGGCGACCGGCTCGATCAGCACTTCGGCCGGGCTGCGCCGGCGGCGCACCAGATGGCGGCCGACGATGTCGCCGTTGAGGTTGACGGCGATCACGCGCTCGGCCCCGAGCGCACGCGCGAGCGACACCGGCACCGGATCGACCAGCCCGCCGTCGACCAGCCAGGCGCCGTCCTCGCCGCGCACCGGCGGGAACACGCCGGGCAGCGCCATCGACGCGCGCACGGCATCAAGCAGGCTGCCGGACTGGAACCAGACCTCGCGCCCGCGCGCCAGATCGGTGGCCACGCAGCCGAAGCGTACCGGCAGGGTCTCGATGTCGTGTTCGCCGATGTGCTCGATGCAGGCCGTGCGCAGGCGTTCGCCGGCGATCAGCGCCCCGGGGCCGAGATCGACGAAGTTCAGCATCTGCCACCAGTCGAGCCGTCGCACCCAGGCTTCGAGCGCATCGAGCCGGCCCGAGGCCCAGGCGGCGGCCACGAGCGCACCGACCGAGCAGCCGGTGACGATCTGCGGTTCGATGCCGAGCGCGGCCAGCGCACGCAGCACGCCGATGTGCGCCCAGCCGCGCGCCGAACCGCTGCCGAGCGCGAGCCCGACGATCGGCTCGCCGGGGGCGCGGCGCACGAGCTTCGCCGGGCCGGCGGTGACGGCCGGCAGGTTCACCGCTTCGTTCAGGGGTCCGTCCAAGGCTTCGTTCACGGATGACGGGCGCCGCTCGGTGCGCTCACTTTTCCAGCAGCCGCGGCATCAGCTCGACGAGGTTGCACGGCCGGTGCCGGTAGTCGAGCTGATCCTTGAGGATGCGGTCCCAGGCCGTGCGGCAGGCGCCGCTGGAGCCGGGCAGCACGAACAGGTAGGTGCCGTTGGCGACCCCGGCGAGCGCGCGCGACTGGATGGTCGAGGTGCGGATCTCCTCCCAGGACAGCATGCGGAACAGCTCGCCGAAGCCGGAGATTTCCTTGTCGAGCAGCACCTGCACGGCCTCGGGCGTGCCGTCGCGGCCGGTGACGCCGGTGCCGCCGGTGCTGATGACGACCTGCACGGCCGGATCGGCGATCCAGCGCGAGACGATGGCGCGGATCGCATAGAGGTCATCGCGGCACATCGCCTTTTCGGCGAGCCGGTGACCGGCGGCTTCGAGGCGCTCGACCAGCGTGCGGCCGGAGACATCCTCGGCTTCGCCGCGCGTGTCGGAAACGGTCAGCACGGCGATCGACAGGGGCTGGAACTGGCGCGCTTCGCTCATCGGCGAGGTCCTCGGCGGGGGCAGGGGCAGTCGCGGCTAGATACCCGATCGGACCGCCGGCGGCCAGTGCGCCGGTGATGATCCGGCGCATGCCGGCCTGAATCCGCCGCTCTTGAAAGCCTCCGGCCCGACCTTATCTAACGGATCACGGCGGTCGCGATGACCGCTTCCCCCCGACACAACGCAGCGATTTTCCGAGGTGCAACATGAGCATCAGCAGCAACCGCTACGACCCGTGGACCCGTCTGGGCCTGCTGACCAAGGAGCTGGAGCGCGTGTTCGATCCGCGTCTGGCCAACAACGAGGATGCCTCCAACGTCGCGACCTGCGACTGGGTGCCGGCCGTCGACATCAAGGAGGAAGCCGAGCGCTTCCTGATCCATGCCGACATCCCCGGTGTCGATCCGAAGGACATCGACATCACGATGGAAAACGGCGTGCTGACGCTCAGGGGCCAGCGCAGCTCCGAGCGGCGCGAGGCGGCCGATGGCTGGAAGCGCGTCGAGCGCACGCACGGCAGCTTCTACCGCCGCTTCGGCCTGCCGGACACCGCCGATGCCTCGCGCATCAGCGCCCGCGGCCAGAACGGCGTGCTGGAGATCGTGATTCCGAAGCAGGAACGCGCGGCACCGCGCAAGATCACGGTCAGCGCCGAATGACGCCCTGAGCGCATCGCGCAGCCCGCGCCCCCCGCCCGCACGGCGGGGGGCGTGCCCCCGAGTCTCCACGCCGGGCCGGGTCGCTTCAGCGGCCCGGCCCGCAGTGCGGTAAACGGTATGGAATTCAAGGACTACTACCAGATCCTCGGCGTGTCGCGCACGGCGGCCGAGGACGAGATCAAGAAGGCCTACCGGCGGCTCGCGCGCAAGTACCACCCGGACGTCAGCAAGGAGCCCGATGCCGAGGCGCGCTTCAAGGAGGTCGCCGAAGCCTGGGAAGTCCTGCGCGATCCCGAAAAGCGCGCGGACTACGACCGGCTCGGGCCGAACTTCCGCAACGGCCAGGACTTCCGCCCGCCGCCGGGCTGGCGTCCGCACGCCGGTGCCGGTGGTGCGCACCGGGGCGGCGGGCCGAGCGCGGCCGACGGCTTCTCGCAGGCCGACTTCAGCGAGTTCTTCGAGAGCATCTTCGGCGGCGGCGGCGGCGCGCAGGGCTTCGGTGCCCGCGCCCACGG
>NZ_DAOLKE010000361.1:0-3351 GCF_035331805.1 Plasticicumulans sp.
GTGACGCCGCCGGTGATCGGCACCAGGCAGCGATGAAAGCTCACCGGAATGTCGAAGACTTCGAGCAACAACTGCGGCGTGATGCCGAGGCTCTCCATGCGCGCGTTCATTCGTCGGCCTCGAACTCGCGGACGACCGCCTCCAGCACGGCGATCGGGATGTGCTGGAACTCCTGGTGCAGCCGGTAGTAGCGAACGCGGGGCGACGGATCGGCGATGGCCCGCCACGCCTGGTAGATGCGCTCGCGCGTCGCGTAGTCGGGCAGCGGCACGCGACCGGCCGGACGCCGGGCACCGATGTCTCGGCGGCGCTTGAGCGTCAGCTTGCGGCGGAGCTTGAAGAGCGCGCTCATCAGGTGCGTGGACGCACCGTGGCGGATGAAGTACGTCTCCAGCGCCTTGGCCTCGTTGACGAGGGCCACCGCGCGCAGCCCGGCCCTGAGGGCCGCACCATCGAAGGCGACGCCGATGGTCAGGCTGCGCATCGCGGCGAGGCGACTGAGATCGACGGCCGAGAGCTGCCGAAGGTGGGCCAACTGCTCCATCTCGATGCCTGCCGCGTGGAGCTCGTCCTGCGCGGCGTCGGCCAGGCGCACCGTGACGTGATTGAGGAGGACGAGCCGCACCTGGGCGTCCTGCAGCGGGAGCATCACGCTGCCTCCGAGGCAGAAGCCGCCTCGCCCGCGACGCCGGGTTGCCGGCGAAGGCCACCCGATCGCCTGGCGCAAGCCAGCAGCTCCCAGAACGCCGTTGACGACGGGTCGTCGGGATCGACGAGCCATTGCAGGAACGCCGGCTCCGGCGCGTTCGACGACGCCGCGTTCGGCTCGAGCTGGCCGAGGAGCGCCGCGAGCAGGCACCAGGCGCGGTGGCGCGCAGGATCCTCCGCGTCGCCGTCGGTGAGGGTCGCGATGCGCAAGCCGGCGGGGGACTGCGGTTCCGGCTGAATCACGCCGGAGATGCCGACGGCGTCGGCAAAGCGCCTGGCACGCATCAGCAGTTCGTCCACATCTGCGCCATCGGCGGAGGAGCGGGCCACCGGCGTCGACGGGTCCGCCTGGGACTCGCGCTCGCCCTTCGACCTCAGTGCCAAACGTAGCGACTCGACGGGTTCGCCAAGGTGATGAGCCAGGCCGACTTCGCAGGCCTCGCAGGTGGCGGCGACGCTGAACGTGCCGGTGTGCGGGTACTGCTGCGCGATGCGTCGAAAGACGGGTTCGAACACCTGCGCGTAGAGGTCGTCTTCGGAGATCGAGCTCCGCGTCTGGGCGTAGCGCTTCAGCGCGTTCAGCCGCGGCTGCATCGTCTTGACGTCGAGGCCGGAGAGATCCGTCACTGCTTCGCCGAGGGTTCGCAACCGCTCGGTGGCGAAGAGATGGAGACCGAGAGTCGCGGTGTTGACCGCCAGGCCCAACGCGTGGAGCGCGTCCTCCAGCGGCCGCAGCGTCAAGGTGCGGCCCTGCTCCGCTTCCAGGCGGGACTTGAGCGCGACGATGCCGCACGCCTTGTCCCAGAAGGTCATCTCGCCGCGCTGCTCGTTCTCGATCAGGTGCGCGGTGAGGACGTGGCTCTCGGATCGCCACGGCCGAAACAGCACCACCAGCTTGCGGAAGCGCGGATCGCGCGTCTCGGCCCACAGTTGCCGCAGCGCCAGCAGCCGCGTGTTGCCGCCGGCCTCGACGATGAAGTGCGACTCGCCGGGGCGGCGGGTCACGGTGAGCGGGCTTCTCAGGCCGCTGGTGCGGATCGACTCCTTGATGTCGTCGAACTTCGCGTTCGTCGCGCGCCGCGGGTTGTGCTCGTAGGGCTGGATCTCGTCGACCGCGAGCTCGATCTGGGATTCCGCTCGCGGGTCGACCTGGCCGGCGAGATCGCGGGCGTTGTTGCCCGGGTTTCCGACGCGCAACGACTCGGCGACCAGTCGCCGCCGCTCGTCGACCGACACCTTGCCGCTCATGCCGATCGTTCCTCGGCAGCGGAGTCGCCGGCGTGAACGCCCTGGAGGCTGGGAATCAGCTCCCAGGCGAGCTGGTGCATCACCGTGGACGCGCTCGGCATGACGCCGTCCCTCCGAGGCTCGTGCCGGTGCACCGGGATCCGCAGCGTGGCCGCCTCCTTGTAGGCCTTGGCGTGCGGCACGACGGTGTCGAGCACCGACACCCTGCCCTTCAGGCGGATGAAGTCCTCGCGGATGCCGCTCGCGATGAGACGGGCGTCGGCCGTGCGGTCCTGCCGGTAGATCACCGCCTTCACCGGCCCGAGCGTGGCGCCCAGGGCGCTGCCCGGCTCCAGCCGGTCGAGCAGTTCCATCGTGCCGTCCTTGAACTCCCGCGCGGAGAGAACCTCCGGCGTGATCGGCGAGACGAGGATGTCGGCAGCCATGAGGGCCGCGTCCTGCAGAGGGCCGATGGCGCCCTGCGTGTCGATCAGGACACAGTCATAGGCGTTCGCCACGACGGCAGCCTGCAGGGCGAAACGCAGCCGGAAGCCGCGGTCGATCCGGTTGAGCAGCCAGTTGGGGAGATGGCCCTCGGGGTCGTCCGACACGACGATGTCGAGGTTCGGGAAGACCGTGGCCGTGATGCACGCCGCGGTCACCTCGCCGCGCAGGATCACCTCGGTGAGGCCGGCTGCCGGCTGCGCTGCCGCCAGCGGGAAGTACTTCGACAGCGAGGGCTGGACGTCGGCGTCGACCAGAAGGACGCGCAGCCCCATGTCGGCCAGCAGGGCGCCGAGGTTGGCCGTGAGCGTCGTCTTGCCGACGCCGCCCTTGGTGCTGGTGATGGTGAACTTGATCATCGATTCCGTGCCGATTCAGGTCGGTCCTCAGGCATACGGAATCGCGTGGAAAAGTGTCGGGCTACTCCTTCAGATAGTCGCCAAGCCCCTGATCTGCGAACACCCGACGGATGCGCTTGATCTCCTCGTACAGGGTGCCGCGGGGGATTCGGAGCCGCTCGGCAGCCTCTTTGACCGTCAGCCCCTCCTCGCCGAGCATCCGGCACAGCTGCCGCTGAACCGGCGTCAACCGAGCCAGGGCGCGGCCGATGTCGATGCGCGCGTGGTGGCGATCGACGGCACCGGCCTCGTCCTGCTGGGCCGACTCCTCTTCGGCCAGCAGGTCGGCCAGCGTCAGGCCATCGTCCGAGCCGTCGAGCGCGGCATCGAGCGACAGCGCCTCCTGCTCTCCGGCGCGCTTGTCGGCCTCCCGCTCGCGGATCAGATCCGTGAGCTTGTTGCGGATGACCTGCGCCATGTAGCCCACGGGAGGCGCATCGGGATCGGGCGCGAGCTTCCGTCGCACCACGATCCAGTGCGCCAGGCACTCCTGCATCAGATCGTCGAACTCCTC
>NZ_DAOLKE010000362.1:0-3342 GCF_035331805.1 Plasticicumulans sp.
GGCGACGCTCGCGCTCGCGCAGGCCGCCGAGGCGCACCGGCGCATGGAGGCCAACAGCCTGATCGGCAAGCTGGTGCTGCTGCCCTGAAGCCGGGCTCAAGTAGCCGCCGGCCCGGCCGTTATCCGCAGACATGGTACTTGCCATGCACAGCGGGCCGCACAGGCGGCGGAGGCGGCAGTGGACACGGGACGCAGGCGCTACCCCTTCATCTGGTTCGAACGGGGGGGCTGGTGGTTCAAGATCTTCGGGGAAGTGTTCGGGCCGTTCGCGAACGCGACGCGCGCGCACGACAGCTTCGTGCTGGCACGCCGGCTCGACAGTGGCTGGTACGGCGAAGGCCGGGACGCGCGCTGAAGGCTGCGCGTCCCGTGCGCCGGATCAGACCGGGCGGTACTCGTTGACGCGCACGCTGCCGAGGCGGGCGACGAGGTCCTCGTAGCTGATCGCCGGGAAGCTGTCCGAGAAGCCGGCGGCGGCGTCGGCGACCGCATCGAGCTTGCCGGCGGTGTCGAGCTTCTTCAGGTCGCTCTTCTCGACGCCGACGAGTTCGAGCACTTCGTTGTAGACGGTGGCCTCGTCGAGCGGCAGCACCCAGAACGGGATGCCGTTGTAGCTGAGCTGCCAGCGCTCGGAGAAATCGACGTCGGTCGCGAACAGGAAGTACTTGCCCTCGGGCACCAGCCGCTCGCCGAGCACCTCGACCAGCAGCGGCAGATGCTTCGCCGACAGCGTCATCGCCGCGACGAACGGCAGGCTGCTCGCCCCGGCATCACCGACCGCCATGACCTGATCGGCCTTGATGGACGGCGGGCGGGCTTCGTCGGACATCTTCTCGGCGAATTCGAGCGCGATCACGCCGCGGAAGCCGAAGCGCCCCGGCTTCTTGGTCGGGCCCTTGTGCACCGGCGACAGCAGTCGCCCGTCGGCCTCCAGGCCGGCGAAGGGGGTTTCCTGAATCGTGACCATGGAGGGTCTCCCGGAAATGGTATGGACGAGGTACGAAAACTGGGGCGCACGCGCCGCAGATCGGGGTTGAGCAAGGTCCATACCATTCTGTGAAAAACCGGTTTTATCCATCTTCATCAATCAGATGAAAACTCCGCCCTCCTGAGCGACCCGGCATCGCCCGGGGGGCTTGCCGACAAGCTCCGCGACTTGTCGGGTTTGCGACAGCCGCCGGCGGGCGGTCCGGGCCGCGGAGGATGCGGTTACACTCGGCACTCCTGCAGATCTGCCGACCGCCCGGGGCCCCGCGTGAATCCACCGACCGCCGTCGCCATCGAGCGTCTCGACCACGGGACGCTGAGCTTTCTGGATTTCGACCACGGCATCAGCGCGATCGACACCGGCTTCGAACGCCCGCTGTTCGACGCGAGCCACCTGATCATCGACCACGGCCGGGCCGCCTTCGTCGATGCCGGCGTCAACGCCTCGGTGCCGATGCTGATCGGCGTGCTCGAACACAAGGGCCTCACGCCCGCCGCGGTCGACTGGCTGCTGCTGACGCACGTCCACCTCGACCACGCCGGCGGCGCCGGCGAGCTGCTGCGCCGGCTGCCGAACGCGAAGCTGGTCGTGCATCCACGCGGCGTGCGCCACATGGTCGATCCGACGGCGCTGATGGCCGGCGCCTCGGCCGTCTACGGCGAGGACGTGGTGCGGCGCACCTACGGCACGCTGACGCCGGTGCCGCCCGGGCGCATCGTCGAGGCCACCGAGGGCCTCGAACTCGTGCTCGGCAGCCGCCGGCTGACGGTGTTCGACACCCCCGGCCACGCCCGCCATCACGTCTGCTACCGCGACCACGGCGCCAGCGCCTTCTTCACCGGCGACACCTTCGGCATCTCGTACCGGGAATTCGACACCGCGCGCGGCGCGTTCATCTTCCCGACCTCGACGCCGGTGCAGTTCGAGCCCGAAGCGATGAAGGCCTCGATCGCGCGCATGGCCGCCTGCCAGCCCGAGGCGATGTACCTGACGCATTACTCGCGCGTCACCGACGTGGCGCGACTCGCTGCCGAACTCATCGAACAGGTCGATCAGCTGGTCGCGCTGGCGCAGGCGGCCGACGGTCACGCCGACCGCCACGAGCGCCTGGTAGAGAGCCTGCATGCGCTGTTCGCCGCACGCGCCGCCGCGCACGGCTGCACGCTCGGTGCCGCGCAGGTGCGTGAGCTGCTCGCGCTCGACGCCGAGCTGAACGCGCAGGGCCTCGAAGTCTGGCTCGACCGCGCGCGCGCGGCCTGAACCGGTGCGCCCGACATGGCCCTGACGCTCGCGCTGCTGCTCGCCGTACACCTGCTCGCCGCGAGCTTCTGGCTCGGCGGCATGGCCTTCATGCTGTGGATCGCACCCCCGGCGCTGGCCGCGCGCCTGCCGCCCGAGCAGCAGGGGCCGCTGCGCCTGGCGCTGCTCGGGCGCTTCCTCGCCGCGGTCTGGATCGCGATGCCGCTGACGCTCGCCTCCGGCTACGCGCTGTTCGCGCTGACCGGCGCTGCCGTGCGCGCAAGCCCGGGCCTGCACGCGATGGCCGGGCTCGGCACGCTGATGGGCGCCGTGTTCGCCGGGCTTTATTTCGGCGTGTTCCGGCCGCTGCGCGCCGCGGCCGCGATCAAGGTGCCGATCAGGCTCCGCGGCGAAGGCACGTACGCGGCGGTTACGACGCTGCTGGCCATGACGCATTCGGAGTTTCCGGATTTGGCGGTCGTGAGACTTTCGGTGCGTGGCGAACCGAATTCGCCGACGTCCTCGGCCTCGATCTCGGTGGACTTTGAGTGGTTTGCCGAATCTGCGGAAGCTTCCGGGGCGGCATCGAAAAAGAACCCGGGATGAGCTGGCCACGGCCCGGCCTGTTTCGCAGGCTAGGGGCATGGGACAAGCGCGGAACAAGAAGGTCTATTACTGTGTGCTGTCGCTGGCCGGGGTTGCCTTGGGCGTGGACAAGCTGTTCTTTGGGGCATCGAATCCGGGGGAGGCGGCCGCAGCGTCCGATTACGCGATCGCGCCCGGTGAGTGGACGAACGAAGCCAAGGAAGCCGCCCCGGTGAGTTTCGACATGCCGGCACGCGCGTCCGATCGGCTTGAGCTGCTTGAGGCGGCGCCCTCGCAATCTGTCGATGCCTTTCGCATCGAGAAGGAATGGCTCAAGCCCGTCCCCAAGCCGGCCGGGGTTGCGGAGTCCGGCGAGCCGGCCGAGAACTCGATCGAGGCGTTCAAGAAGAAGGCGAAGCTGACCGGGCTGAGCGGATCGGGCGAGTCCGGCCAGGCGATGATCAACGGAAAGCGTGTCGTCGTCGGCGAGTCGTTCGCGGTCGAGGACGCGGCGCGTCGGGTGGCCAAGG
>NZ_DAOLKE010000363.1:0-3334 GCF_035331805.1 Plasticicumulans sp.
CTCGATGTACGAGGCCATGGGCTACGTGCGCACGAGCGACCGCAAGAGCGGACTGAAGCGTCCCAGGAAGGGGGAGGATGAGGAGACGAAGGGGTCGTAAACACTCGGACAAGACATGGAAACGGCGCACCGCGGCGTGGCAGAGGATGCCGTGTGTGCGCCGTTTGATTTTTCAGCTCATGTTTGTGTGCTCCAAAATCAGGAGCGTCATGGGAGCTTTTGGATCGTCTGGATATGGTCCGAGGCGTTCCGAGTGGGGGTTGTTGTTATTGATTCATGATGTGTTTACACTATAGTGTGTGGTTTATATAGGTGGTAAGGGAATCATATTCGATGCGAGGACGGGATTGTGTCGGAATTCATGATGCAGTTGCCAGATAATTGTCCGCCGGACGTTGCATCCCAAAGAGAGTTGGTTGTGTATCGTATCGTAAAAACCAACCCGCCGACTCTGGATGATTTCAAAACACATGCTCAGCTTGGGCTTGCGCCGCATGTCGATTATTGTCGGCGCTGTTCGTTGTCCTTGTTTGATAGTTATTCGAATGCGATGCATCGTCTGAATTTAAGCCCGAAACTGGGGGCTCATGTCGCGCAGGCAACTCTGACACCAGCGCATGGCCTGATCTCGCCTGTTAATAAAGCGGGGCATATGGAGTGGTGGGCTTATAAAGGCAAGGTGATGCCGGACGAATTCACGGTCAGCGATGATGAATATTGATCTGGCAGGCAAAAACTGCTTGGGGTTGGAACTCGTCGAGTGGCCGTTGCCGATTCATGAGGTTTTGTATGAGGCCGAGCAGCCAATCGTATTCTTGACTTACTCTTCTGTGCTTTGCCAGCCATTGCTTGCTTATTTGGCGGATGAGGAGTCTGAAGAAAGTTCCATAATTCTGGCATCGGCTTCCTCAGAAAAAATCAGCAATCTTAAAAAAGGCATCATTGGCGTCAGGGAAGCTCTGGTTTCTGACTGGATGTGGCTGGTTCGTGGTTCGCATTCCGATGGTGCAGCAAAAATCTGGGCAATCAGGGAATCGGATGTGCCAGATGGCTATCTGCCCGTTCATGGCACTCCGCTTTTGCCCGAACACACCGTTGTTTTTTCAGCGCGGGCATTAGGAGATGATATTGCGCTCGGTCGCATGCCATGTAGTGTCGTTTCATTGGTTGCGGACGCAGTGCGATCTTCGCTCAAAGTGCTGCTTGATCATGTGCGGGCGGCCAACACAGAGGGGCGTCCCAAGGATGCCCAACGAAAACTTTATGATTTGCCGGTGCAGAGATTGCGTTTTTCCAGTTTTGAAGTTGGATTGGCAGAGCCTGATCATGGTCTTTTCAGGGACGAAAGCATGCAGGTTGTCATCTCATCTCTGACGCGTGGCTTGAAATGGGCGCAGGATGCTGCGGGGCAGGTGTCGCTGGGCGAGGGGGATGCAGAGGAACTGGATGCCATCCTGCGCGCAACGCTGGCGCTGACGCCTCCAGGTTCCGGGGTTGTGCGTGAAATCGAAGTCTCCGGTGCCTGGCTGCAGGGCCGGCGTTTTCGTCTGGACCGCAATGCTCGCCTCAAAGTCAGTAAGCAGTTACGGGCGCATCGGGCCGAGAAAATCGTCGTGTACAAGGGGCGGATCGGTGAAGTGGATGATGACAATCTGAGCATCACCATCCGGGATACCAGTGACGGCGTCGATCGCAAGGGTTTCTTGCGCGAGGAGTTCTGGGACGAGGTTCGTGCCCATTATTACTATTCCAATCGCGTTGCAATATCGGGCATCGAGCGCAATGGTCGCCTGAATGTGACCGCCGTGGTCGCTCAGGACGACCCGGACGAGTGAAGCTGCAGTTGACCTTGCGGCATGTGCGCTTTGCGCCACATCCTGACCGGATCGCAGCCTGCGTCCATCGGACTTGAGACCGGCGGCCTCAGGTCATCCATCGGGCTCAGCGCGACCGGGGCAGGTAAATGCGGGTTTCGCGAGGGGCGGGCTGGCTCCATCCGCTCATCCTGCACCGCTTCGCCCGCATGTCCCGTTCCCGAATCCGCAGCCTTCGCATCCGGCTGCCGCGGCTTCGCTGCCAATCCCCTGCCATCTGCTCAGCGCGCAAACGGATCACTGCCATCCGCTTCGGCATCGAGTGCGCCATCCGCGAGTTTGCAGCGCACCGCCGGTCGTTGCGGGGCCGGCAGCAGTTGCGGGCGGTTCTTCAGCAGGCCGGCGGTGGCGAGCAGGCGGGACTGGCGGTCGTTGTCGGCCTGTGAATAGACGAGCAGCGCGCCGCCGGCGAGCACCGGCTGCGGCCAGACGAGTTTGAGCACGGTCAGCGGCCGATCCTGCGCATCCTTCGCATCCCAGCGTTCGACCTTCGGCAGCGGCGGCTTGCCGAGGCCGGCGAAAGTCTTGCCGTCCGGCGTGAGGCCGAGCTGCACCAGTTGTGCGGCATCGGGGCGCGGGTCTTCGCCGGCGTCGGGATTGCGCTGCGGAGCGAGCCAGAGTTCGAGGTGGTCGCGGTGTACCCAGCTCGTGGCCGGGTTCGGGGCCGGGCGGCCGGGGTCGAGGAGCTGCACATACAAGGTGTCGGGTCCGCCGGCGAGCACGCGCAGTTCGGCGTGGCGCTGCGGGTCGGGGCGGCCGTGGACGAGGTAGCCCGGTGCGCCGTTGCCGGCGAGCGCCAGCGCGCAACTGCCGAGCGTCTGGCCGCTGGCCAGCAAACCGCCGGCCTCGGCCGGCACCAGCGGCAGCGCCAGCGCGGCGCGCACGCCGGGAGCCGGTTGCGGGTTCCAGTCGCTCGCAGCCGGCGGACAACCGCTGCCGAGGGCTTCGGCCTGTGCGTCATCGGCCGCGGCCATCACCGCCAGCCGCACGCGCAGCGCCGGATGTTCGATGCGCGTGCGTCGTCCCGAGGCCGGTTGCACGTTCGAATAGCTGCAACTGTCGGTCTCCAGCAACTGCGGCGGTCGCAACTGCACGCTGCGTTCCTCGCTCCAGCGCCAGGCACTGCCGCCGGCCTGCACGTGCGTGAGGCGATTGGCGGCGATCGTGACCGTGTCCTCGCCGACGCCGCTGGCGCCGTAGCCGTCGTTGCAGAGCGCGAACAGCTTGCGCGGGGCCTGCTCGCCTTCGATCAGCCAGTATTCGCGCCCGCCATCGGACGGGCCTTCGGCTTCGCGACAGCCGTCATCGGGCGCATCGCCGGGCTTGTCGGCGAGGCCGAGGCCGATCTCGGCGACGGTGAGCGGCACGCCGTCGGCGCCGGTGCCGGCGCCCTGCACGCGCACGATGCGGCAGTCCGGCCCGCGCCCGGCGCAGGCCGTGCCCTTGAGCGTCGGTCCGTG
>NZ_DAOLKE010000364.1:0-3327 GCF_035331805.1 Plasticicumulans sp.
AGGTGCCGCAGCACGCCGGCCCGCTCGGTGTCGTTGAGCGTGTAGCGGTTGGCCAGCACCTCGACGGACTTCACCGGGTCGCCGGTCAGACGGATGTCGCGCGTCTTCTGCAGCTTCTGCGCGACCTGGCGGAACGTGGCTTCGGAAACCGCAGCCTCGACCACATCCCGCACCTTCAGGAAGAAGGCCCGGTCGTCTGCGGCCAGGGTGTCGTCCCTGAACACATTGACCGACTCCGCTTCCGTGGTCAGCGAGCGCCCGACGTGCGTCTTGCGCAGCGCGTGGTCCGATGCGATCAGACCGTTCTTGCACACCAGCCGGTAGATCAGCGGCTGCACCGAGAGCGTGCCGCAGCCGACCTCCGAGTTGGTGATGACGATGCCGGCCTGCACGATGTCGCCGGGGGCGACCTCGAACTCGACGCGGGGCGTGATGACCTTCAGGTACATCTTCGTCTCGGTCAGTTCGACCGATTCGAAGCGGGCACCTTCCAGCCGCTGCAGGATCGGCAGGACGTTCTCCGCAAGATCGAAGTTGTCCAGCCGGCGATAGCGGTCCGACAGCACCGCCCTCACCTGCCCGTCCAGCGTGCGGATCATCCGGCGGTCGCCGTCCGATTGCAGCCAGGTGTTGACGTTGCGATCGAGCAGTTGCGGCTGCTCGGTACGCATGCGCTCGAAGTAGGCGAACGGGATCTTGAGCTTGTCGGCGAGCTGCCGACGCGCCAGACCCGTGACGCCGTATTCGCCGTCTCCCTGGCGGGAGTCGACGATCAGCTTGAGGCTGCCATCCTCATCGGTACGGCACTGCAGGAAGGACGAAGGCACGACCAGGTCGCGCTTGGAGGAGATCTGGCGCTCGAGTTCGTGGGCCAGGTCGACGAGGGAACGTCCGCTCTTCATGGTGAGACTCCAGAGAAGTTGCAGGAACGGCCCCCCGCCATGCGGGGATGCACATCCCCGCTGGGGTGAAGAACCGGACCGGGGAATCCCGATCCGGATGGGAAGCGCGACGGGTGTCGCGCAGGGTTCACGGGCTACAACAGACCACGTTCGGCGAACGAGGTGGCGTTGCTGCCTGCGATCACGATGTGGTCGAGCACACGGATGTCGACCAGGGCCAGCGCGGAGCGCAGCGACTGGGTCAGGAACTCGTCGGCCCGGCTGGGCTCGGCGACGCCTGATGGGTGGTTGTGCGCCAGGATCACTGCCGCAGCGTTCAGCGACAGCGCCCGCTTGACCACTTCACGCGGGTACACGCTGGTCTGCGTGAGCGTCCCTCGAAACATTTCCTCGGGCGCGATGACCCGGTTCTGTGCATCGAGGAACAGCACCATGAAGACTTCGTGGTCGCGCTGGGCCAGCATGATCCGCAAGTAGTCGCGCACCGCGGCCGGTGAGGCCAGCATGTCCCGCTCGCGCATCGTCTCGGCAAGGGCACGACGGACCAGTTCCCTGGCCGCCATCAGCTTCGCTCCGACGGAGGACGACGGGACTTGCTGCGCTACGTCTGCGTTCAGCAGCCGCGACAGGCTGCCGCTCGCGTCTTTCAACAGGTTCGCTGCCGTTCGGGGTCCCACCAGCGTGCTGAGCAGGGCCGCGTCCGACATCGACTCGATCGGTCGACACATGGAGTTCTCCTTCGTATGACGAATGGGGAACTCCTCCCCCAGGGAGCGAGCTCCCCGGGGGATGGATTGAGACTGACGGTGCCGGCGGTCAGAACGGAACGCTCTCGCGTTCCTCCGCGCGCGCCGGTTGCGGCACATCGATGGGTTCGCCGTTGACCTTGGCGAACTTGATGCGCAGCAGTCGACCCTTGATGCTGACGCCCGGCTGTCCCTTCCTGTCGCCCTTCTCGAAGGTGAACATTTCGGGATAGATGTCGGCGATCCGGAAGCCGATGATCACGGACTTGTCGGCCGCGACATCGTTTTCCAGGCGCTTGACGATCGCCTGAGCGTCAGCACCGCTGACACGGCAGTCGAACTTCGTGTAGCTGACGTCACTGTCGCTGCCGCGGAGGGCAGCCACGGTGCAGGCCAGGAACTCCTGGCCCTTCTTCGGCTTCACGGTGCGCACACGATTGAGATAGCCGACGCCTTCGACGTGCAGATTGAAGAACGACGACGGGCTGCTGGCTTGGGATGACTCAGACATGATGGCCTCCTATGACATGGAACACATGGAAATGGAGAGACCACCCCCAGTACGGGGATGGGACTCCCCGGCTGGGTAGAAGCACTGACGAAATCTCCGGGCCTTGCGGCCACCGGTTCTCAGGAGATCTGACCGGTTTCGGGCGATGCGTAACGGGCATCAACCGGGCTGACACAGCCAGCGAGAGACTCGGCCTGGCACGCGGCAATCGCCGGCGCGTGCGAGTGATCGATGCGGCATGCTGATCCCACGTCCGATCGGGATGCAACTGCAATGCGGACACGGTCGAGCGGCTCGCCGCCGCGATTGCCAGCGAGCGTGATCTCGACGAATGCGCCATCCGCCCCGGCGGCGCAGAGGCGCGTGGCAGCGACGCGATAGCCGCGGAATGACAGCTGCGCGGCACCGTGCAGCGTGGCGACGGCGAGCGCCTCGCGCGCAAGCACGCAAAGCATCGCCCACTCCGGCGCACTGGGGTGCCGTGCCGGCTGGCACAACGCCGTCGTCACAGGAGCTGCCCTGCCGACGGTGGCGGCGGCTCGGCGTCCGCGCCGAGCGAGACCTGCTGCATCAACCGCAGTTCCGCCGCGGTCGGGGTGACGCGCCGCTGCGAGTGCCGCGGCGCCTCCTCGCCGGTGAACACCTTGCGCGGGAGTTCACCGAACAGCGCCACCGCGGCGCGCACGCGCTGCCGAGCCGCTTCGTCGGCGCCCGGCAGGAAGTCGCGCCGGCTCAGCGGGAGCATTTCCTCGCGCAACAGGTTGCGCTCCCAGCGGATCGGCTCGAGGAAGAGCGCGCGCAGGCCGCGGCCGATGGCGCGGATCTCGGCCCTGCCCGCCTCGTCGCTCATGCGGTCCTTGAGGACGAGGGTCTTGACCATGCGCACGTGGTAGTCGAACTCGACGATCGCCTCGGCCGTGGCGTAGCCATACGGACTGCGAAACCCCAACTCCACCGTGACCGGGCTGCGCGACGCGAGCACCGACAGCGCAAGCCCTCGGCGGCGAAGCCGCTCGAACTCGGCCTCCCGCGCTTCGATGACCTGGCCCATCTGCGAGCGGATGCCGGACAGCGACTGGTAGACGCGAATCAGGATCCAGTCGGCGTAGGGGTTGTCGTTCGCCGACAGGTACCAGATCGCCTTGAGCACCGCCGCGAAGCGCCGGCC
>NZ_DAOLKE010000365.1:0-3314 GCF_035331805.1 Plasticicumulans sp.
GCCGCCACCGGCACCGGGCGTTCGCCGCCGCGTGCGACCGGACGATCGGCCGGGGCCGCGCCGGCGTTGCGGCTCGCCATCGAGCGCACCGCCAGCTGCGCGGCCGGCTGTACCGCCGCCGGCACCGAGGAGATGCCGGTCGCAACGATGGTCACGCGCAGCTCGCTGGTCATCTCCGGATCGATGACGGTGCCGATGACGACGGTCGCCTCCGGCGCGGCCAGTGCGTGGACGATCTCGCCGACCTCGTGGAACTCGCCCATGGTCAGGTCGGCGCCGGCCGTGACGTTGACCAGCAGGCCGCGGGCACCGGCCAGATCGACGCTTTCGAGCAGCGGACTCGCGATCGCGGCCTCGGCGGCCTCGCGGGCGCGGCCGTTGCCGCTGGCGCGCCCCGTGCCCATCATCGCCACGCCCATCTCCGACATCACGGTGCGCACGTCGGCGAAGTCGACGTTGATCAGGCCCGGACGCGTGATCAGTTCGGCGATGCCCTGCACGGCGCCGGCCAGCACGTCGTTGGCCGCCTTGAAGGCATCGAGCAGCGTCGCGTTCTTGCCGAGCACGGCGAGCAGCTTCTCGTTCGGGATCGTGATCAGCGAGTCGACCTCGTCGGCGAGTTCCTTGATGCCGGCGACCGCGACATCCATGCGCTTGCGGCCCTCGAACGGGAAGGGCTTGGTGACCACGGCCACGGTCAGGATGCCCATCTCGCGCGCGACCTGCGCGACCACCGGCGCGCCGCCGGTGCCGGTGCCGCCGCCCATGCCGGCGGTGATGAACACCATGTCGGCGCCTTCGAGCGCCTCGCGCACGCGCTCGCGGTCTTCCATTGCCGCCTTCTTGCCGACCTCGGGATTGGCGCCGGCGCCGAGGCCCTTGGTGATGCCGCTGCCGAGCTGGATCGCATGCGGCACCGAGTAGGTGCGCAGCGCCTGCGCGTCGGTGTTCGCGCAGTAGAAGTCGACGCCCTCGATCGTGTGGCTGGTGACCATGTGCTGCACGGCATTGCCGCCGCCGCCACCGATGCCGATGACCTTGATGATCGCTTCCTGGTGCGGTGTCTCGATGATTTCGAACATGTCTTCGTCTCCCCGATGGGCCTGACCGCCCCGTCAGGCCGGTTGCGTCCGGTCACCCGGTCCGCGCCAGCCGGCGACGCAGCAGCCTCTGCGCCACCGATGCAAAAATCACTGAAAAAACAGAAACAAAAACAGAAACAAATCAGAAATTGCCCTGGAACCACGCCTTCATGCGCGCAAACAGCCCCTGGCGGTTCTCGCGCAGCGGGCCGGTGCGCACCGGCCCGCGCGCTTCGGCACCGACCAGCAGCAGGCCGACCGCCGTCGAGCAGGCCGGATTGGCCAGCACCTCCTGCAGACCGGTGACCGCCAGCGAGGTGCCCGCGCGCACCGGCACGTGGAAGATCTCCTCGGCCAGCTCGACCGCACCGCGGATGCGCGAGCTGCCGCCGGTCAGCACGATGCCGGCGGCGAGCATGTCCTCGAAGCCGCTGCGGCGCAGTTCGGCCTGAACCAGCCCGAACAGCTCCTCGTAGCGGGCCTCGACCACCTCGGCGAGCGTCTGCATCGACAGCCGCCGCGGTGCGCGCTCGCCGACGCTCGGCACGTCGATCTCCTGATCGGCCGGCGCCAGCGCCGTCAGGCAGGTCGCGTGCTGGATCTTCAGGCTCTCGGCGAACTGCGTCGGCGTGCGGAAGGCCACGGCGATGTCGTTGGTGACCTGGTCACCGGCAATCGGGATCACTGCCGAGTGCTGGATCGCGCCGTTGACGAACACCGCGAGATCGGTCGTGCCGCCGCCGATGTCGACCAGGCAGACCCCGAGTTCGCGCTCGTCCTCGGTCAGCACCGCACGCGCCGAGGCGAGCGGCTGCAGCACGATGTCGTCGACCTCCAGCGAGCAGCGCTCGACGCACTTGACGATGTTCTGCGCGGCGCTGACCGCGCCGGTGACCATGTGCACGCGCGCCTCCAGGCGCACGCCGGACATGCCGATCGGCTCGCGGATGCCTTCCTGGTGATCGATCAGGAACTCCTGCGCGAGGATGTGCAGGACCTTCTGATCGGTCGGGATCGCGACGGCGCCGGCGGCCTCGATGACGCGATCGATGTCCTCCTGCGTCACTTCCTTGTCGCGGATCGGCACGATGCCGTGCGAGTTCAGGCTGCGGATGTGGCTGCCGGCGATGCCGGTGTGCACGGAGTGGATCTGGCAGCCGGCGGTGCGCTCGGCTTCCTCGATCGCGTGCTGGATCGACTGCACGGTCGACTCGATGTTGACGACGACGCCCTTCTTCAGGCCGCGCGACGGATGCATGCCGACGCCGATGACCTCCATCGAGCCATCCGCCGCGGCCTCACCGACCAGCGCCACGACCTTGGACGTGCCGATGTCGAGGCCGACCACCATTTTCTTTTCGTTCTTGCGCGACATAAAAGGATGCGTTCCCGGTTTCCGGCGATCAGCCGGCTTCGTGCCCGGTGAAGACCCGATCCTCGCTGCGCGCCGTGGCCGGCGCGGTGGCGATCGGGGCTCCCCGGGTTCTGCCATGGGTGCCGGGCTCCGCGGACGGCGCCTTCCAGCGCACCGCGAAACCGTTCAGGTACCGGAGATCCACCCCGGCGATGCGTTCGGCCTGGGCAGCCAGCACGCGCGGCCAGACCTCGATGAAGCGGGCGAGGCGCTCGGCATAGGCCTCGCGGCCGAGCCGCAGCTCCAGCCCGGTGTCGAGGGTCAGCGTCCAGGCGCCGCGCGCATCCTGCTGCACGCGCACGACCTTGAGCCCCAGCGGTGCCAGCGCACGGCCGGTGTCGCCGTAGACGCGCATCAGCAGCGCCTCGTGTCCGTCGGGCGCGTCGAAGTTCGGCCACTCGTGCGGCTCGCGGATCTTCTGCGGCCGGAAGCGCGCGGCCCCGGTGTCGATCATCTCGTCCCTGCCCCAGTGCGCGAACGGCACGCGCTCGACGAAGCGCACCTCGACGGTGTCCGGCCAGCGGCGGCTGACCGCGACCGACTGCACCCAGGGGTTGTCGGCGAAGGCCGCGTGCAGGCTGCCCATGTCGAGGCGAAAGAAGTTGCGGCCGAGGTAGGGGCGCACGGCGGCCTCGGCATCCTCGGGGCCGAGGTTGCGCAGGTCGCCGTCGACGTGGACCTGGCGCAGCGGAAATTCGCCCTCGCGCAGCATCCAGTCGACGCCGCGCCAGCCACCCCAGGCGATGCCGCCGAGCGCGAGCAGCGTGCCGCAGAAGCGCAGCGTGCGGCCGACCCACGGCGACAGCGGGGCCGCCCCG
>NZ_DAOLKE010000366.1:0-3314 GCF_035331805.1 Plasticicumulans sp.
CTCAGGCCAGCGCGCGCACGGCCTCGGCCAGCAGCGGTTCGAGTTCGATCGCGTTGCTCGGGTGCGGCACGCTGTTGCTGCTGAGGAAGGTATCGACGCCGGCCGCGTGCAGCGCCGCGAGGCTGTCGGCATCGATCAGCGCGTGTGTGACCGCCGCATGCACGGCCCGCGCCCCCCGCGCCTTCAACTGCATCGCGGCCTCGGCGAGCGTGCGCCCGGTGCTGGCGATGTCGTCGATCAGCACGACGGTGCGCCCGTCGAGGCGCGCCTGCGGCAGGCTCACGCACACGTCCCGATCGCCGTGGCGGACCTTGTGCGAGATCGCGCACTCCAGCCCGCCGGCCGCGGCGATGTTCGCGACCCACTGCTCGGATTCGCCGTCCGGGCCGATCAGCAGCGCCTCCGGCCAGCGCGCGGCGATCAGGCGCGCGAGCGGCACGGCGGCGCTCAGCGTCACCGGGTTGCCGCGCGGGATGGCCTCTTCGAGCCGGTCGATGCGGTGCAGGTGCGGATCGACGGTCAGCACGTCGTCGAACAGCCCGCCGAGGAAGTCACCGACGATGCCCTGACTGACGGCCTCGCCCGGTGTGAATTCGATGTCCTGACGCATGTAGCAGAGGTACGGCGCCACCAGCGTCAGCCGGCGCGCGCCGTGGCGGCGGGCGGTGGCGGCGGCGAGCAGCAGCTCGACGAGCTTGGCGTTCGGCTGGTGCAGCGTGCGCACGAACACCACGTGCGCCGGCAGTGGCAGCGGCACCTGGACGCGGCTTTCACCGTCCGGGAAGCGATGGATGTCGAGCAGCCGGCAGGGGACGCCGAGCAGTTCGGCGATGCGCGTGGCGTGTCCGGCGTAGTCGGGACAGGCGAGGATCAGCACGGGGGGCGGTCTCCGGGCGCAGCCGGCGTCCTGTCTTGTTTTTGGCCGCTGCGCCCCCAGATGGCGGGTCTGCAAGCGTACTGCGCTGCGCCGAATTCTGCCTAGCGCGGTGCAACATGACTTTGCGGTAAGATTCCGCAGCTTGCGCGCGACCGCCCGCTGCGCATCGCCCGTACCTGCCGAGGTTGACCGACCATGCCGATCTACGAATACCGCTGCGAAAAGTGCGGCCACGAACTCGAAGCCATGCAGAAGATGGCGGATGCTCCGCTGAGCGACTGCCCCGAATGCCAGGAGCCGGCGCTGAAGAAGCTGATCTCGGCGGCCGGTTTCCGCCTCTCCGGCGGCGGCTGGTACGAGACCGACTTCAAGTCCGGCAACAAGAAGAACATCGCCAAGAAGGACGACACCCCGGCCTGCGGCAACGCCGGCTGCGGCTCGGCCAGCAGCTGCGCGAGCGCCTGAGCGCGTCCGCCGCCGGCGGCACCCACCGGCAGTGCCGGCCGGCGGCGACGACGACTGCTTCGCCCGACGGGGCCGTGACACCGGCGCGCGACTTGCGCGCCCGGCGCACGGCCCCGTAGGCTTTCGCCCCTTTCCGCGCCCCTGCGCCCGCAACGCGTGCGCCTGCGGCCAACTGCCTGAATCGATGGAAGTCCGAAGAATGATGCGCAGCCACTATTGCGGCCAGGTCACCGAGGCCCTGCTCGGTCAGGAAGTCCAACTCTGCGGCTGGGCGCACCGCCGCCGCGACCACGGCGGCGTGATCTTCGTCGACCTGCGCGACCGCGACGGTCTGGTGCAGGTCGTCATCGACCCGGACACCGCCGAAGCCTTCGCCGCCGCCGAGCGCGTGCGCTCCGAATACGTGCTGCGCATCCGCGGCCGGGTGCGCAGCCGCCCCGAGGGCACCGACAACCCGAACCTCGCCTCCGGCAAGGTCGAGGTGCTCGCGAAGGATCTCGAAATCCTCAACCGCGCCGAGACCCCGCCGTTCCAGATGGACGACGAGGACATCTCCGAGGAAGTGCGCCTGCGCTACCGCTACCTCGACCTGCGCCGGCCACTGATGCAGGAGCGCCTGAAGCTGCGTGCGCGCACCGTCAGCCACTTCCGCCGCTATCTCGACGCCAACGGCTTCCTCGACATCGAGACGCCGATGCTGACCAAGGCGACGCCCGAGGGCGCGCGCGATTACCTGGTGCCGTCGCGCACGCATCCGGGCGAATTCTTCGCGCTGCCGCAGTCGCCGCAGCTGTTCAAGCAACTGCTGATGATGGCCGGCTTCGATCGTTACTATCAGATCGTGCGCTGCTTCCGCGACGAGGACCTGCGCGCCGACCGCCAGCCCGAATTCACGCAGCTCGACATCGAGACCTCCTTCCTCGACGAGGCCGACATCACCGGTCTGATGGAAGGCATGATCCGCGGCACCTTCCGCGAGATCCTCGGCGTCGAGCTGCCCGATCCGTTCCCGCGCATGCCGTTTGCCGAGGCGATGGCGCGTTTCGGCTCCGACAAGCCCGACCTGCGCATCCCGATGGAGCTGACCGAACTCACCGACGTCATGAAGACCGAGGAATTCAAGGTCTTCGCCGGGGCGGCCAACCAGCCGCGCGGGCGCGTCGCGGCGCTGAAGGTTCCGGCCGGCGGCGAGAAGCTCTCGCGCAAGCAGATCGACGACTACACCGGCTTCGTCGCCCGCTACGGCGCCAAAGGCCTCGCCTACATCAAGGTCAACGACGCCGCGAAGGGCCGCGAGGGCCTGCAGTCGCCGATCGTCAAGAACCTCTCCGACGCCGCTCTCGCCGCGATCCTTGAACGCACCGGCGCCGTCGACGGCGATCTGGTGTTCTTCGGCGCCGACAAGGCGAAGGTCGTCAACGACGCCCTCGGCGCGCTGCGCCTGAAGATCGGTCAGGATCTCGAGCTGATCGAAGGCGAATGGGCACCGCTGTGGGTCGTCGATTTCCCGATGTTCGAATGGGACGAGGACGCCGGTCGCTGGAACGCGATGCATCACCCGTTCACGTCGCCGCGCGATGCGGTCGAATCGGTGAAGGCCGACCCGGAAAACGCCGTCGCCCGCGCCTACGACATGGTGCTGAACGGCACCGAGATCGGCGGCGGCTCGATCCGCATCCACCGCCCGGACATGCAGAGCGCCGTGTTCGAGCTGCTCGGCATCGACGCCGAACAGGCGAAGCTCAAGTTCGGCTTCCTGCTCGATGCGCTGAAGTTCGGCTGCCCGCCGCACGGCGGTCTCGCCTTCGGCGTCGACCGGCTGATCATGCTGATGGCCGGTGCGAAGTCGATCCGCGATGTCATGGCCTTCCCGAAGACCCAGACCGCCGCCTGCCTGCTGACCGATGCGCCGGCCGCGGTCGACGAGAAACAGCTGCGCGAGCTGAACATCCGGCTGCGGCGCACGCCGTGA
>NZ_DAOLKE010000367.1:0-3310 GCF_035331805.1 Plasticicumulans sp.
CGCGGATGGTGCGGGCGACGGCGTAGGCGATCGAACTCTCGTTGGCGATGCCGACGACCAGGCCGCGCTTGCCGTGCAGGCTGAAGGGATTGCTCATGATGGCTGACTCCAGGGGGAAGGGCCGGATGGTGACGGTCACGGCTCGGCCGGGACCCGACACACGTGGGGAAAATCGACGCTGGACCTGCTGCCGCTGCACATGCCTGACCTTTGATTTTTATAGTGCGGTGCAGCATCGGCCGGGACGAGTATATCCCTGCCGGCAGGCTCGGCCAGCGAATCAAAACCTCCAGGGGGGTTGCGCCAAAGCGCGGATCAGCCGGTGAGGGCCGGGCCGGTCCTGCGGTCGGGGCGGGAAGAACGGCTTCCGGAGCCGGGCCGTGTACGGCAAACCAGGTTTACGGTCACCGCGACCCGGGGGTCGGAATGGCGGGCCGGCAGCGTCCGCTGCGACTCGCGGGGGATGGACGACGGGATGCCGTCGCGCAGGTCATCAACAGGCTTCATGATGCAGCAGCGCCTCCGGGGCGCGAAAAACTCCGCGTGGATCAGTCTGACGGGGCCGGATGACCGCCCTGAGACCCTCCGGTTGCGGATGGCCCTTATGCTGTCATCGGCCGCCCGGCGGAAAACTGATCCGTATCAGCTTGCGGACGCTTCGCTGCTGCAGCGCAAAAACGACGACGCCCCGCAGGGCACGGGGCGTCAGCTTTTCTTTACAGATTTTTTGTGAGCCGGGCAGCGCTCAGCCGATGCTGCAGACCATCGACTGCAAATACTGGCGGAACTGCGCGCCGAGTTCGGCGTGCTTCATGCCGTATTCGACGGTCGCGGTCAGATAGCCGATCTTGCTGCCGCAGTCATAGCGCCGGCCTTCGAATTCGTAGGCCAGCACCTGCTCTTCGAGCAGCAGCGCCGCGATCGCGTCGGTGAGCTGGATCTCGTTGCCGGCACCGCGCGGGGTCTTTTCGAGCAGCTCGAAGATGCGCGGCGTCAGGATGTAGCGACCGACCACCGCCAGGTTCGACGGCGCCTCCTCGGGCTTCGGCTTCTCGACGATGCTGTCGACGTTCGACAGGTGCGCGGCAAACGGCAGCGGCGTGACGATGCCGTACTTGAAGGTTTCTTCGGGCGGCACGCGCTCGACGCCGAGGATCGAGCACTGGTACTTGTCGAAGTGCGCCGCCATCTGCGCCATCGCCCCGCCGCGCGGTGCGTCGATCAGGTCATCGGCGAGCAGCACCGCGCACGGCTCCTGACCGACGATCGGCTTGGCGCAGAGCACCGCGTGACCGAGGCCGAGCGCTTCGGCCTGACGCACGTACACGCAGGAGACGTGCGGCGGCACGATGCTCTGCACGACCTTCAGCAGATCCTTCTTGCCGCGGGTTTCGAGTTCGGTCTCGAGCTCGTAGGCCTTGTCGAAATGATCGGCGATCGCGTTCTTGGTGCGGCCGATGACGAACACCAGCGTATCGACGCCGGCCGCAACCGCTTCCTCGACCGCGTACTGGATCAGCGGCTTGTCGACGATCGGCAGCATCTCCTTCGGGCTGGCCTTGGTGGCCGGCAGGAAGCGGGTGCCGAGGCCGGCGACGGGGAACACGGCCTTGCGAATCTTGCGCTTCACGTTCGGGGTTCCTCGCTCTGTCTTCTGCTGGATAGGGCTGAATAGGGCTGGACATGACCGGACATCGCGGGTTCCGGCCTGAAATGATCGCGGTGATCCGTGGAGCGGCGGCATTCTGCGCGCCGCCCACAGACCCGACAAGCGAACGCCGGCGCGATGGTACGAAGATTGACGCAGCGGTTTCAGGCCACCGCCGGCGGCAACGGCGGATCACCGGCTGCAGGCTGCTCGCCTGCGGGTTCGGTCATCTCCGCCGGCGGAAGTTCTTCGCTGTCGCTGTCCGGCGGGCCATCGCTGCCGGGCGCAGCCGGCTCGCTGCCGGCGGCAGCCACTGCGGTTTCGGCCGCTGCCGGCGCAGCGGGTCCGGGAGGCGGGGCGGCGGCGCTCAGGCGCTGGAAGCCGAGCGCAAGATCGTTGATCAGGTCCTCGATCTCCTCCAGCCCGACGTGCACGCGCAGCCATGGCCCCGCCGTCTTCCACTTGCGCACCGTGCGCGGCGCGTGCGCCGGAATGATCAGGCTCTCGAAGCCGCCCCACGAATAGCCCATGCCGAACAGCTTCAGGCCATCCAGGAAGGCCGCGAGCTGCGTGCGCGTGCACGGATGCAGCTCGAAGCCGAACAGGCCGCAGGCACCGCTGAAGTCGCGCAGCCAGAGATCGTGCTGCGGATGGTCGGGCCGACCCGGATGCACGACGCGCGCGACCTGCGGCTGCTGCACCAGCCAGCGCGCGAGGTCCAGGCCGCTCAGCTCGTGCTGATGCATGCGCACGGCCAGCGTGCGCAGGCCGCGCAGCGCCAGCGACACGTCATCGGGCGCGCTGGCGTTGCCGGTCAGGCGCGCCTGATGCTTCACGGCATCGAGCGTCCCGGCGTTGCAGATCACGGCGCCGAGCATCAGGTCGGAGTGACCGCCGACGTACTTGGTCAGCGCCTGCACCGAGATGTCCGCCCCGAGCGCGAGCGGCTTCATGAAGTAGCCGGCGCTCCAGGTGTCGTCGATCGCGACACGCACGCCGCGGGCATGGGCAACGGCGGCGATCGCCGGCACGTCCTGGAGCTCGAAGGTCAGCGAACCGGGGGATTCGAGGAACACCAGCGCCGTTTCCGGCCTCAGCAGCGCCTCGATGCCGGCCCCGATCAGCGGATCGAAGTACTCGACCGTCACGCCCCGGTGGCGCGCGAGTTCGTCGCAGTAGGCGCGGGTCGGACCGTAGACGCTGTCGGTGATCAGCACGTGCGTGCCGACGTGCGCGAAGGTCGAGATCGCCAGCACCGCCGCCGCGAGGCCCGAGGGCACCAGCACCGTGCCGGCGCCGCCGTGCAGCGCGCTCAGCGCCTCGGCCAGCGCGAACTGCGTCGGCGTGCCGTGGCGGCCGTAGCTCATCGGCACCGGCGTGCGGCCTTCGAGCGCATCGAGGGTCGGGAACAGGATGGTCGAGGCGTGGCAGACCGGGGGATTGACGAGTCCGTCATACCCGGCCCCGGCTCCGGCCCGCCCGTGATGGATCAGTCGGGTATCGTCCTGCATGGCGCCCTCCGGCGGCTCGACGAGGCCGGCGAGCCTAGCACGCCCGCTCCCTGCGGCCGGACACAAGTTGCCATAATCGCCACAGCCGATCCCCGCTGCGCGCCCGCTTGCGCGAAGGAACGCCGATGTCCGTCCGCCGCTGCCTGCTCCT
>NZ_DAOLKE010000368.1:0-3291 GCF_035331805.1 Plasticicumulans sp.
CCAAAGAAAAGCCCCGCCGGAGCGGGGCTCTTTCTGCAACGGCGCGGCGATGCGCGCCGTGTGCGTGCTCAGTTGGCGGGAGCCGCACCCGGCTTGCCGAACGGCTGCAGCAGGCGCAGCAGCGTCAGCGAATCCGGCAGGCCGGTTTCCGGCAGGCCTTCCTTCTTCTGGAAGGCCTTGATCGCGTCGCGGGTCTTGCTGCCCCACTTGCCGTCGGCGGTGCCGGAGAAGCCGGCCTTGTCCTTCAGCGCGGTCTGGGCCTGCTTGAGCACCTCGGAGTACATCAGGCCCTTCTTGTCGCCTTCCGAGATCTCGACGACCTCGGCCTTGGTCTTCAGGCGCTTGGCGGCGAGATCGTTGGTCAGGGCCTGGACCACGTCCATGAACTTGGCCTGCGGGTTCTTGCGGCAGGCGTTCAGCACGAGGTTCGACAGCAGCAGCGAGTCCTGCCACGGAGCGATGTCGAAGGTCTCGGGCGTGGTCATGTTCAGCCCGGTCACGTAGCCGTCGAACCAGCCGACGACCAGCGCGGCATCGGTGGAATTCGGGTTGATCTTGGACATGCCCTCGCAGGTGAGGGTCGCGGCGCCCTTGGGCGCGTAGGCCTTGTCCTTGTCGGCAGCGTGCACGACGCCGTTCTGGGACAGCAGACCGAGCAGGCCGATCAGGCCGACGGTGGCGATGCGCTTCATGGTGTCTCCGCTGATGAATCCGTCACTGGCATCCGCATGGGCAGGGACGCACGTAGGGGGCCGGGTGGCACGAGGGGGCGGGGGCGACGGCGAGCAGCCGCGCGGCGGGCCGAATGCTAGCGGCGGGCGCTGCGCTGCACAAGCCGCGTTACCGGACGGTCACGCCGGGCGTTTGCCTGCCGCATCACGGATTTGACGGTAGGCATCGAGGCGCCGCGCGTCGAGTTCGCCGCGCCCGACCGCGGCGAGCAGCGCGCAGCCCGGCTCGACCGTGTGCGCGCAGTTGCCGTAGCGGCAGTGGCCGAGATACGGCGCGAACTCGCGAAAGCCGCGGTCGAGCTCGCCGGGCGCGAGTTCGGCCAGCTCGAAGCTGCGCACGCCCGGCGAGTCGATCAGGCTGCCGCCGTCGGGCAGCGGGTAGAGCGTCGTCGTCGTCGTCGTGTGCTGGCCGTGGCCGGTGGCCGCCGACAGCGCCTGCGTGCGGATCTCGCGCTCGGGCAAAAGCGCGCGCACCAGCGAGGATTTGCCGACGCCGGACTGGCCGACGAGGATGCTGGTGCGTCCGCCGAGCCGGGTGCGCAGCTCGGCGAGGCCGAGATCGGTGCGCGTGCTCGCGTGCAGCAGCGCATAGCCGATGCGCGCGTAGGTGCCGAGCCGGGCTTCGAGCCGGGCGCGGCGGTCGGCATCGCAGAGATCGAGCTTGTTGACGACGAGGCCGGCCTCGACGCCGATCAGCTCGATCGCCGCGAGGTAGCGGTCGATCAGGTATTCGTTGAAGTCCGGCTCCGGCGCGATCACGACCAGCACCTGATCGAGATTGGCCGCGACCGGCTTCAGACGGCCGCTGTAGTCGGGCCGCGCCAGCAGCGAGCGGCGCGGCTCCAGCGCCACGACCACGCCGGAATCGTCGCGTGCGCGCTGCCAGAGCACGCGATCGCCGCAGGCGAGCGCGCCGAGGTTCTGGCGCACCAGGCAGCGGTGCAGCGCGGCTTGCGCATCCTCGACGATCAGCGAGGCGCCGTAATGGGCGATGACGGTGCCGGGCTCGGCCGCTTCGAGATCCTCGAGCTCGTCGGCGGCGCGTGCCGCGCGCTCGCGGGCGCGGGTGCGGCGGTTCTCGTGCAACTCGCGGATGCGCTCGACCTGCCGGCGCGTCAGCCGCCGCCCGCTCAAGCCGGTGCCCCGGCGTGCGGGGTCGTGTGCCGTTCGAGCGCGGCGATGCGCTGCGGTGCCGGCGGGCGCGTTCAGGCGCCCGATGCGCTGGGCCGCCGGCGGGTGCGAGTCGTAGACGGCCGAGTGCAGCGGATCGGGGGTCAGCGTCGCGGCGTTGTCACGGTACAGCCGCACCAGCGCGCGCTTGAGCGCCCCGCCGTCGGCGACCTCGGCGGCGTAGGCGTCGGCCTCGAACTCGTGGCGGCGCGAATACCACGCGAGCGGCGGCTGCAGCAGGATGCCGAGCGAGCCGGCGACGCTCAGGAACAGGTACAGGCCGGCCCAGGTCGAGGGCTGCGGCACGCCGAGCGCGAGGAAGAAGCCCGGCTGCCCGATCAGCCACGCGCAGACCCCGAGCCCGGCGAGCGCCAGCCCGAGCGACAGCGCGATGCGCGAGACGATGTGCCGGCGCTTGAAGTGCCCGAGTTCGTGCGCGAGCACGGCCTCGATCTCGTCGGGGTCGAGCGTCGCGAGCAGCGTGTCGAAGAACACGATGCGCCGCGCACGGCCGAAGCCGGTGAAGTAGGCGTTGCCGTGGCCGGAGCGGCGCGAGCCGTCCATCACGTACAGCCCGCCGGAGGCGTAGCCGCAGCGCGCGAGCAGCGCCTCGACGCGCGCGCGCAGCGACTGGTCGGCGAGCGGCTCGAAGCGGTTGAACAGCGGCGCGATGAATACCGGATAGACCCACAGCATCAGCAGCTGGAAGCCCGACCACGCCGCCCAGACCCAGACCCACCACCATTGCCCGCCGTGCGCCATCAGCCACAGCGCCAGCGCCAGCAGCGGCAGGCCGAGCGCGGCGCCAAGCAGCGAGCCCTTGACCAGATCGCTCGCGAACAGCGCCGGCGTCGTGCGGTTGAAGCCGTGGCGCGCCTCGATCACGAACACCCGCCAGAGCTTCAGCGGCAGCACCAGCAGGCTGCCGATCGCGATCGCCGAGCCGATCACCGCGACCCCGGTCGCGGTCTCGCCCCAGCCGAAGCCGCGCCAGGCTGCATCGAGCGCCGCGAAGCCGCCGCCGAGCGTCCAGCCGAGCAGCACCAGCGTGTCGACGACCAGCGCCAGCAGGCCGAAGCGCGTGCGTTCGAGCGTGTAGTCGGCCGCGCGCCGGTGCGCGGCGAGCGGAATGTCGGCCGCGAAGGCCGGCGGCACCTGCTCGCGGTGGGCGCGCACGTGGCGCAGCTGGCGCAGCGCCAGCCAGATCTGCAGCGCCAGCGCCGCGGACAGCAACAGCAGGAAAATCAGCGTAGACTCGCGCATTCGCCGGAAAGGCCGTGTGGGACACCGGTCCCGAGCGTAGCCCGCGCCCCGCGCACGCGGCAACCGGCCCCTGCCCCCGCCGAGAAGCCGCGCCATGACGCCCAATCCCGAGCACCTGATCTGGATC
>NZ_DAOLKE010000369.1:0-3288 GCF_035331805.1 Plasticicumulans sp.
CCAGCGTCAGCAGCGCGGCGGCGAGGCCGGCGCGCAGCCGGGTGCCGGATTCCGGATCGGGGTTCAAGGCCGCTCGCCGATTGCGGCAGCGGGGGGCGGGACCGGAAGAACGGCGCTGCACATTCACCTCAGGCGTCCGGGCAGGATCGATTTCACTTCTTCGGCGCGCCCGGTGTCGGCGCCGGTTTCGGCGCTGCGAGCAGCAGCTTGTGCACGAATTCGAGCTTGTCGGCGTAATCGGCATCGCCGCCGCCGTTGTAGCGATCGGCAATCGTCGCGTAGTCGAAGGTGCGCCAGCCGGTCAGCTCGCGCACGTGCTTGCCCCAGCGCACGTGCAGTTCCAGGCCCGGGAACAGGCCCCTGGTGACGGCGCTGCTGTTGAGGTCCTGCAGGTCCTTGACCTTGATGCGGAAGTGGCGGGCGATCTTCCACCACGAATCGCCCTTGAGCACCTTGTAGGTCTCGGGCGGGCGCGAGGTGTCGATGATGTCCTCGTCGCGGATGTTTTTGATCAGACGCGCGAACAGGTAGCAGAGCCCGATGCGCAGGTTCAGCACCGGCTGGTCGGTCGACTGCTTCGGGTCCTTCATGGCCGACTTGAGATCGGCCGACAGCACGAGGTCAGCCCCTTCGGCATCGGCGATGCGGCCCTCGGCCGCGGCCTTCACCACCGACAGGCCCGGATCGCCCTTGTTGCCGATCTGCATGACCCGGCCCTTCCAGACCTTGCCCTGCGGGCCGCCGCTCTCGATCAGCAGCTGCGCCTTGAACAGCCGCCAGTCGAGCGGGTCCGGGAAGTCCGGCGTGCCCTTGAAGCGGGCGACGTAGGCGTCGATCTCGGCCTTCAGTGCCGTGTCGTAGTCGGCGGCGGCCGGGTCGGCGACCGCGGCCGTCATCGTGTCCTTGAAGCCCTGCGTCAGCGCCATCGCGGCCCCCCGCGCTTCAACGCCACCGGAGATCGGTGCAATGCCGGCGAAGTCCCGGCGGAATGCGACCGGGCCGCGGCACGCGAGGCGCGCGGCGGCCCGGCCGGAACTTGCACCCGCATCAGCCGTGCGGCAGCACGATGTGCTCGCGCGCGCCGGCGTCGCTGACCGGCCACTCCGCGAACGGGAACGGCGGCGTCTCGGTCAGGAAGGTCTGGTAGCGCCAGAGCTGGAGCAGGTAGCGCGTCAGGCCGTCGGCAACCGGGCGCAGCCGCGCGTTCGGCTCGCCGGTCAGCAGCAGCGCGCCGAGCTGGAACAGCGCGAGCAGCGCCGCGAGGCTGCCGGCAAAGCCGAGGATCACCGCGAACACCAGCATGTAGGCGGCGCGCTGCCAGAAGCTCTGGCGGCGCAGGTTGGTCTTCAGTCGTTCGTCCATCGTTCGGGTACCTGGGCAGGTGGACGACCGCCGGACGGCGGCCGGGCGCGCGGCACGACAGGCGACGCGTCGCTGCAAGCGTAGATGGCGGCGCCCGCGGCGGATTTCATCGGGCGGTTGCACGCCGTTACAAGAAGAGCGCGCTGCGGCACGTGGGCGTACCCGTCGGCGTCCGCAGACGAATGTCATCGGATTGCCACGAATACCGCTCAAACCGATACGGACGCCACGCTATCCAGCCGCAGCCGGCGCGTGGCGTCCGTATCGGTGCAACTCGGTACAGATCAGTACGATCAGTACGGATCGGTCCGGCGGGGAAATCCGGATCGCGATGCGGTCTGATTCATTCGACCTTGTAGGTCGCCTTCGCATCCTTCACGCACTTGTCCTTGACGTCGCCGCTGAACTGGTCGCACTTGGCCTTGGCGACTTCGAAATCGGCGTCACGCTTGGTTTCCCTGGCATCCTTGCGGGCATCGGCCGTATTGCCCTTTTCGAGCACGGTGATGTCGGCCTTCTGCTTTTCGTAGGTGGCCTTGGCTTCCTTCAGGCAGATGTCCTTCGGATCGCCGGAGAAATCATCACAGCGTTCCTTGGCAACCTTGTAATTGGCTTCAGCGACTTCTTCGGCGGCTTCGAGACGGGCCTTGCTGGTGCCCTTCATTTCCGCCTTGGCCTGTTCGGTGACGCGCGTGTGTTCGGCTTCGGCCTGGGCCTTGCAGACATCCTCGGCATTGCCGGACATCGTCGAACACCTTTCCTTGTCGGTCTTGAGGCGCGCATCGGCGGCCTTGACGGCGGCATCGTACTGGGCCTCGCTCATCGCCGCCTGTGCGGCGGAACCGATGCCGATGGCCAGGATGCCGGCCAGAACGGCGCTGTACAGGGCACTGTGAGCATTACGCATGATGTTCCACTCCCGGGGGGCCGGGCGCACCGGTGGCACGATGCGTACCACCGGTTGCGCATCCGGTTTTGGTATGGGCAGAGAATCAAGGGCCCGCATCAGGACGGGCGGGTGCCGTTTCCGGCACCGGGCGAATCACGAAGGAATTACAGCGTGCGCGTGTATTCGTCGACTTCGCGCTTGGCTTCATCCTTGGTGCGGCCGTAACGTTCCTGAATGCGGCCGGCGAGGTAGTCGCTGTTACCTTCGGCGATGTCGAGATCGTCATCGGTCAGATCGCCCCACTTGGCCTTGAGCGAACCCTTGAGCTGCTTCCACTTGCCCTTGATGATGTCTTCATTCATGGTCGTTTCCTCCTGAGGGCAAATCCGTTCCCGCTCGGCGAAATGCCGACGGTCGAACCTGAATTTGCCGGTTTGGGGATCCGTCGGGCGGGAAAGCATTCCCGTCGTGTCCCGACGGCGGTAAAGACCGGGGCATTTCGCGGGTAGTTCCGCAGGCGTCATTTTTTTCGATCGAAAAGCACAGATTCCCTGATTAAAAATCGTTCATGTCGGGGGCTGCGGCCGTGTGGCCACGGCTGGCTATGCTGCCGGAATCAGGGATTTCGCCGCCGCACGGAGGCCCCGCCGCATGTCGCTCGCTCTCGCCCACTGCCGCGCCCAGCTCGGCATCGACGCGCCGCCGGTCGCGGTCGAGGTCCACCTGTCGAACGGCCTGCCGGGGCTGGCGATCGTCGGCCTGCCGGAGGCGGCCGTGAAGGAGAGCAAGGACCGCGTGCGCGGCGCGATCCTGAACTCGCGCCACGAATATCCGCAGCGGCGCATCACCGTGAATCTGGCCCCGGCCGACCTGCCGAAGGAAGGCGGGCGCTTCGACCTGCCGATCGCGCTCGGCATCCTCGCCGCCAGCGGCCAGCTGCCGGGCGAGCCGCTCGCCGCCCTCGAATGCCTCGGCGAACTCGCGCTCGGCGGCGCGCTGCGCGGCGTGCGTGGCGTGCTGCCGGCGGCACTGGCGGC
>NZ_DAOLKE010000370.1:0-1685 GCF_035331805.1 Plasticicumulans sp.
TCGGCATTGTCCAGATCGAGCCAGTGGAAGCGGGAATTATCGATCCTTGCTCCGCGCAACACGGCGCTACGCAGGTTCAGCTTTGGTTTATCCGGATCGCCGAGCAGTTCCAAACCACGCAGATTGGCGCCTTCCAGTCGCACACCAGTGAGCGGCACATGCGGATAGCCCTTGCCCATGGCCAGCAGCGCATACGTGAGCGCATTCTCGCTGGCCTGCGGCCGGTAGGTGTCACGCAGATTGCGCAAGCCGATCTGCGCCTGGGCCAAACCGGCTTCCATCAGCAACTGCCCGAGAAAATCCAGGGTTTCCCGATTCAGCGCCGGCAATGCCCAGGCATCCGGCTGGTCGTCGAGCAGCGCGCGTTGCAGATGGCAGGCAAGAAAGTATTCCTGCAAGGACGTGTGCGCAAAGCGGAAGCGGTCTTCGCCTTCGCGCACCAGAAAGGTGGCGGTGCGCAGGTCTTCCTTCAGCAGTTCCCGGTCCTTGTTCAAGTAATGGTCGGCGACATCCAGGTGAGCGCGCAGAAAATTGATCAGCCACTGTTCCAGTTGTCCGACCGACCATGACTTGTCTCCGGTGCGCCACAGTTCGGCCGCGAATTGTTCCATCAGTTCGCATTTATGCTCCGGCGTCAGATGGTGCTTGCCGGCGTCGCGCTCCAGCCACTCCAGCACCATTTCCCGATACAGCATCACCCCGGAAACGCGCCGGCCTTCGAGTTTCCAGCGTTCGATCTTCGGAATGTGCTGCGTGATCAGACTCAGCGTGTACGGCCGTTCGGCAATCTCGCTCAGGTTGTGGACCGAGCGGATCAGGTCCAGCACCCGATCAGGGTCGTCGTCCGGCAGCGTATGTTGCAGATACTCGCGAATCTGCTCTTCGGTGAACGGCAGCAGCACCAGCGCCCGGTAGTCGTCCGCCGCAATGCCGTCGCGCCCTTCGGCGGTCAGGAAGGTTTTCTCGTCGCGCAGCGTGCGGAAGTAGTGGCTGCGGCAGCTCAGCAGCAGCCGGCCGGGACGTTTTTTTTCATCGGTCTTGCGGGCAGCCGCAGGTGGCAGGATGCGGAACAGCTCGCGCGCAAAGCGCCGGCCGTCAGCGTCCGACAGATGCACCAGCACTTCGTCGAGGCCATCGAAAATGGCCAATGCACCTTCTTCGCGCATCAGTCGGATGGTTTCTTCGGCCGTCAGGCGCGAGCCTTTCAGCGACGCATCACCGAGCCAACTGCGGGCAAGGGCGACTTCGATGATTTTCTCCAGCGCCGGCTGTTCCTTCGCCAGATTGCCGACCAGGCGCAGGTCAATGAATATCGGCAAGGGCCACGCCGGGTCTTGCTCACGCAAATCCAGCAGATGCGCCGCCAGCGCCTTGCAGGTCGTCGTCTTGCCCATGCCGTATTCGCCGAGCAGCGCACAATAAGGCTGTGCATTCGGGTTGCTCAGCCAGTTTTCCAGATACTCCAGTGCGTCGGTGCGTTCAGGTGCGGGACCGCGAGCGGACGCATCCGGCTGGAATTTCTCCATGTCGATGCACGAGCCCTGCGTAGGCACGAAAGCCTCGGGCTTGTAATCCAGATGCCGGCGCAAATGTTCGTCCCAGCGCCGTGGCGAGGGTTCCGGCGGCGGAGAAGGCGGCAGGTGTACCTTCAGGGCTTTCAGGATGGCCTGGTACAGCGCATCGGC